>JBKPMK010000285.1:0-14895 GCA_046732115.1 Thermoproteota archaeon | reverse complement strand
TCGCGCTCCATAGCATCAATTCTGCCTTCTTGCATAGCCTCATAGATTCTAGCAATTGCTTCGTGTAGTAAGCTTCTTTCAAATTTAAGTGATTCAAGTTCGGCTTTAGCAAACCCGTGTGGTTTGGTGGGATGCTGCTGCGTCGATCCCTTTGCAGGATCTTTGGTTCTCTTATATAGTTTAGGAAAAATAGCAGTACCGAAAATCGCTCCTGCTAATGTAGAGCACGTTATAAATGCCTCTTCAATCAGATATTTTCACCTTTTTTTTCAATATAAATGAGAAATATATATCATACATACACTCGAGATATGTGCTTCATGTATGCGGCTATTGCGTATATTACCTTGTATATCGTTTTATCCATCCATATTTTCTTAGCTTTGCATCAGGATAGCCACAGCTAGCACATCTTTTCGCCCGCTTATGTAAAGAGTTACGACCGCATCTTTTGCATCTGACGTGGGTCTTTTTCCTTGTGAATTTACCCATGGACGTTGTGCCTTTAGTCATAATTATACACCAATATTCCTGCCTATTCTTGTTACTGATTACACGGGCGGAGGCGATATAATAACTACGTTATCGCCCCTAACAACAATGGTGCCCAAATCATTGGATCTATTTTCTTCTAAAAGCTCCACCGAGTCTTGAAGTAATAGATTCATATGTTGATCGAATCCATGTAAGTTACCCCTGATAACCTTTCCTCCCTTCAGCTTTATAAGCACAACTTTGCCAAGGCTCTCATCAAGAACCTTTACTGCCATATCTACGGACATGATAATTTTACCTCTATACGTAGGCATAATATAGGTATATATTAAAATTTCATTGCAACTACCATGCAAATATGCATATTAGCGCCGTCGATAGGTTTTGAACCTAAAAGATATTATTCTCCAGTTCATGGATGGTCTGTGTTAAATTTTTCACAATCTCATATAAGAGTTCTCTACCTTTCTCTGCCGTAGCAATTGTTGGATCTCCCCACACTCCGTTGCCAGTAATATTTAAAAAAGAACCAGGATTATTCGTGATACTAGAATACATTATCTTTGAATCAAAAATTTTTTTGGAGTTTGGTTCAGCCTTTTCCATCTTCACCAACTCTGGCGATATTGCTAGTACAAGAGAAGTTTCAACTTCTCCAGCATGGTCAAATTTATGTTGCATCATGTGCCAATAGTTTATACTAAAGATTCTGATATTCCCAGGAACTTTGCCATGTACATTCTGACTAATATATTGCAGTACTCCCATGTTTCCATAATGGCCATTCAGCAATACAATGCTCTGTATGCCATTTTCAACTAGTGAAATGCATACGTCGGAAATTACTTCGGATAGTGTGGAATTATGTATTGAAAGGTTAAACATTGGCTTGTGCTCATAAGATACTCCGTATGAAATTGCAGGTAGGATAAAGGACGGCATTTTCTCAACAACTTTAGTTGCAATATACTCTGTGATTAAAGAATCTGTTGACAAGGGTAGATGAGCTCCATGTTGTTCTAGTGATCCAACTGGAACTATTGCTCTGCGTATCTTGTTTTTGATGAGATTATGAAAATCAAAATCACTAATTTTATAAATAGATGTGGACATCAAAAAAATAAAACACTTGCGTATTTATCAACCTTGACTTATTTTCTAATGACTGGACTACTCATTCTAATACTAAATAGATACTTTGGAAAAGATTCAAAATTCAATATTTATTAGCAATACACGATATATTGAGAAGGAAAGACAATTACATTGATAATAGTAATAATATTACTTACTATAATATCAGAATTGAATAATAAGATGCTGTTATACTCGATGATAGTATAATAATAATAAATTGAAAGATCGCTCTAAAAAAGCAGTATACACTGCACTGTTTGGTAATATGGGTATTGCACTGTCCAAACTTATCGCAGCATTATTTACAGGCAGCATCGCAATGTGGGCAGAGACTCTGCATTCATTTTCAGATACATTTAATCAAATATTGATTCTGATTGGAATTAAAACAAGCTCAAAGGCAGCAAGTGAACGGCATCCTTTTGGGCATGGTAAAGAACAATTTTTCTGGTCGTTCATAGTGGCAACTATGATTTTTGGGATATCTGGAATACTGTCAGTACAGCAGGGCATAGGTACGATTTTTGGTAAAGTTCACCATATTGAAAACATTAACATAAGCTATGTTATTCTCGCAATATCTGCAGTTTTCGAAGGGAACGCACTAAGGGTAGCTCTAAATTTTTTTCAACAGACCATTAAGTCGCGCGGAGAAAAAGTTAGTTTCAAGACACTAATTAAAGAGTTTCGGGAAAGCAAAGACCCGTCAATACTTACAGTCATAGTAGAAGATTCTGCTGCTTTATGTGGCATAGCTATTGCAGGAACAGGCATTCTACTATCGCAAACAACTGGCAATATAATCTATGATGGAATAGGCTCTTTAGGCATAGGAGCAATTCTGATGGTTTTTGCGTTTTTCTTAGCTAGAGAAAATAAGGCATTGCTTATAGGTGAAGCGATTTCTAGGAAGGAATACAAGATAATCATTGAACAGGTTCTCCAAATACCTGAAGTAAATAGAGTAATTTCATTACGAACTATGCATTTCGCTGCAGAAGATGTACTGGTTGCTATGGATGTAAGCTTAACCGATGGGCTGAATACGGATCAGATTGAATCAGTAATAGATAATATTGAGCAGAAAGTAAAGCATGTTATTCCTTACATCAATCCAACAAAGATCTATGTGGAAGTAGAACAAGATAGTTGCCGTATTAATTTTAGAAAAAAATGGGGAAAGTACTCTTATCATGATAAAGATAAAAAGGTATTATAGATTCATGTACGGGCTAATGTATTCATATATGTCGTTGCCTGACCATTCTATCTAAAAGGTTAAACACGAATCTTACATTCATATTAACATAATCGAGATAAAAAGAGGTATTAATAAGATCGCCAGCAATATGCTATTTAATAATATCTAATCTAATATTTTCACATTCTATCTGGAGATGTTATAATTCTTATCAGAAAAACAAGTTCATAATGATGCTTAATTATTTAACCCTACAAATTAACGAAACATTTAATAATTTATGCTATGACTATATACATACCAACAATATTCACTGGAAAAGATAGAACCCTCTATATCCTCAGGGAGATTTGGTCTTCCCTGGCTCGATAGGAGGCTCGATCTATCTGTCTTATTCTATTGTCTGTTCTTTTTTTGCTATGTTTATTTGCGTGCCTCGAATCCTTAGTTAGAAACCAAAACCAAACGATGACAGGCGGCTACCTGATATCTAAAGATGCACATTTTTCCGTCGTAATGATGAACTCGTTACTTATGTATTCATTTAATTTAGTCCTCGCAAACTCTGTTATTATGATATTATCTCGATATTCAGTTATTACATTTCCAGAGATCGTTCTCTTTGGTTGAATTATTTTTGGCCACTCAAGTGAATCATCATTCTTCATATTAAAGAGCAGCTTTAATTATAATTTAGCCGTAAAAATTATATTGTAACAAAATTGATGATGTGAATCAAAATATTTTAGCTTTGCTACTTAAATCCGTGGGCCAAGATTCTTACAAAATAATTATATATAATAATAACGTAGTAGTTTGTAGCATGGATCCTAGCATACAGCTATTGGAAATTGCTCCTGGGCTTAAGAATTCGTTAATGGAAGCGGGATTAAGTATCCGATTCATTCTTACTGCAGGTCCTTCTGAAGTCGCGTCCATACTAGGAATAGAATCTTATGTTGCCAAAATTATTTTTGATGCGGCCAAAAAAATTGTCCAGGAAAATAGCCTACTAACGGATACGACACCAGCGGCTGCAATTTAAAACCTCTTATTTTTGTTCAGGTTGTATTACTATGTATATATGTTTTAATAACAATAGAAGCGTATTCTTGAGGTACTATTCCCAGTTTTTCCTCAATAATTCGATTACCCACCCCCGCTCTATAATAGACATATGACGGGGTATTATACGAAAAATTTACCTTGTTACAATACAATTACAATACAGTAGTTAAGATGATGATAAAAAACTTAGTTCTATTATTAGTGTACGTATGATCCTAAATGCATTAAAAGGAGATCTCCAAGCTTGCTAGCGGTTGCAATTAGTATTTCATAACTCGGTACATCATCTGCACTCGCTTATATCTGACAGTCGTGACTGTCCTGCCTCCTCGCTTAAAGTTTTCGGACAGCCACTAATTGTTAGAAACGTGGAAGTGGCATGCAATGTTCTTGATATTGACGAGGTCATGATACCAGATAATTTTTCGAATGCAGCAACTCTCATTCAAGATAATTTTCCTTCCCTTGATGTACAACAGTTCTCAGATGAGAATGAATATATTGCCAATCACAAGGCCTCCTGTAGCATAATTGATCGCTATGATCGCTTATCAGGCAACAATAACAATAATAAGCTAATTAGCCACCAGAAAGGAAAATTGGACATTCCGTTAAATACATTTATTGACTACTCCTTAGAAAGAGGTTCTTTTTTAATAGACACTATCATCTACCCATGGGACTTCCTATATATAATGCAGAGGGTAATGCAAGATAAAATTGTACATACGACCATATCTCCTAACGCATCAGTAGACAGATCTAGTATAATAGACGGTCCATGCATAATTGAAGATGGCGTTACAATTGATGATTTTTGCAAGATAAAAGGACCTACGTATATTGCAAGTGGTAGTTTCATTGGTATGGGATCGCTTGTTAGGAAGTGTATGATAGGTGAAGATACAACGATTGGATTTAATTGTGAAATTGGGAAGTCCTATTTTGCTGGTAATAACGATAAGCTTGCTCATCACAATGTGATACTCGATAGTATAATAGGTAAAAATGTCTGGTTTGGAGGATATTCTGGAACAGCCAACGCTCTGTTGAATAAGCAAAGCATAAGATACGAGATTAATGGCACATTGGTAGACACTGGGACCGATCATTTTGGAGCAGTAGTGGGCAATAACTGTGCAATAGGTGCTTCCGTAATTATTTTGCCCGGACGACAGGTTCCAAGCAATTCCATAGTCCAAGCAGGGACGATTTTTGGCAAAAAACAATAGATGCACATTAGTGACAAATATGGTAAAACGAAGTTATTGAGATCGGTTTGTATAACTACTGCTCTTCGGTTATGTAATTAACAAAAGTATACCATTATGCCCAAACATATAATCCTACATGCATATGCATAAGGTATACGAAAAGTCATGCAGTATGGAAATGGTGGCCAACAAGCAAGAATTACTGAATACTGCAAATGCAAAAAGATTAGCCTGCAAGGGTGATATGCTGCCGCATTATAACTCTACTAGAGGGATAACATTGTTTAGGATTGATAACAGGGATGATCATGGTGAAAATAATTTCTTCTTCCTACACTGGAGTAATTGGCAAAATGAACAAAGCCATTTAATATCGTGTACCGAAGATCAAGCTTTCCAGTTTCTATATGACTTGTACGGATCAAGATACACTGACATAACCGATGAGGGGTTAGATGATATGTTAAATGAGTATTTTCCAAACAGGACAATTGCCGGAATAGAAGGAGAACAACAACAAGAAGACGAAAAGCAATATGATTAAATCATGAGTTCTCAATTGTGTCTGTGTCTGTAGCAGCTTTTTCATGAAAATTACCCGGGACAAATTCTAATACAGAATAATTCTATCATAATTATTTGAAGGAATCTCTATATTTTTGCTTAAACAAACTTATATAAAAACATCTATATCCTGCAGTGGTAATGCTTGTATATGCGGATATATTGTGATGACAAATAATATCCTTTTCGTTTTACTTTGCATGATCGCCTCCGTTGTTGTTATACCTATTTTATTATCTAAATACAATATTGATAGCAATATAACACCCACGAAATCTATTGCAGAGCAAGATGAACAATTTCTACAACAAACACATAGAGAAAAATTAACAGAACAAAATTACTTCCATACAGGCATAACTCAATTAACCGCTATTCAAACTCGAACCGAAGATGCACAGTCGCCTACGCTGACTTCTTCCTCCTCTTCCTCCTCTTCATCCGTATCCCCACTGCCTCGTATTTTCAAACAAGTAGAAGGTTCTGTCGTGCAGATAACAACCAAGCTATCAAATGATAGCCAAGACATCATTATTAATAGTAACCCCTCCGAAAGCCAATCTACAATATTGGGTTCAGGCTTTGTTTATGATAAGGAAGGCCACATAGTAACAAACAGCCATGTGATAGATGGATCTAAGACAGTTGATATAACGTTTGTAGATGGAAATACTTATACAGCAAGCGTAGTAGGAAACGATCCATTTAGCGACATTTCTGTTTTGGAAATTACTGATAGCAGCTTTCTTCCATCTTCAGCTGAAAATTCTACTACAAATTCACTTGTAATGGGAAATTCCTCTAACTTGCAGGTAGGACAGCAGATAATTGCTATTGGTAATCCGTTTGGGCTTAGCGATACCATGACAACGGGTATTATAAGTCAAGTCGGGCGCTTATTACCAAATCCGAATACAGGTTTTTCAATCCCAGATGGAATTCAAACAGATGCTGTAATTAATCTTGGTAATTCTGGTGGCCCTTTGCTCAATACAAAAGGTGAAGTTATAGGAATGAATACTGCTATTAGCTCGTCTTCAGGTACATTTTCTGGGGTGGGGTTTGCAATTCCATCAAATACTATATCCCGCATCGTACCAGTATTAATTCAAAAAGGTAGCTACTCACATCCCTGGCTCGGAATATCCGGCGGAAGCATAACTCCTGACCTTGCACAGCGTGCAAATCTCCCAAAAAATATCAAAGGGGTAATAGTTGGTTCAGTTCAATCTGGAAGCCCTGCAGACAAAGCTGGCCTAATGGGGGCAAGTCAAGATATAATGAATCTTAATCCACACATTGGAGATATCATTACAGCTATAGATAATCATCCTGTAAGGCGCATCGACGATATTATCAACTATATTGAATCTCATAAATCTGTAGGAGATGTCGTAAACGTAATGGCAAACAGGAACGGCAAGGCAATAGATCTGAATGTTATTTTACAAACAAGACCGACATCTTCATCTTAATCCTGACGACCTCAATGCTTTTATTATATTCTAGCAGGATCACGAATATTCATACGTACAGCCACATTCAATTACCCCTATTATGAATATGATACTATGACAACTAAATATTCCAATAATTTTTAGTGTGGTTTAATTCATCACATATTTGCTACGTACGGCTTAATTTATGATCGTGAAGGCGTTTATCTTAAAATTGTACCCGTGGTAGGTATATAAAATAAAATGTGGAACTAATATTAATGTCACCTCTAGCTGACACCAATCCAGCCAAGCCGACGAAAGTACCAAAGCATAAGCAATGCCATCGCTATGGATATGGTCACTACTACAATCATGGTTGTATATGTTCCAAAGAAATTCCAATTACCAGTTTCATTGCCTCCTGGCAAATCAACATTCATTCCATAAAAAGTACCTAAGACAGTAACAGGAATTGATAAGGTGAATAGAATGGTGAGAACAGTAAGGATCTTGTTGGTTCGTTCAGTGTTGAGCATGAAGTCTGTATCTTTATAAATTTCTATAGTTTCTTTAGATGCTTCTAAAACCTCCAATACTTTATCTATATGATCCTTTACATCATCAAAGTACTGTGTGAGGTCTTCGTCAGAGAATTTCTGTATATCTCTAGTCATCTCCAGTACTGTTCTTTTGAGTGGAGCAACAACCCTTCTAAGTGTTGTAATTTCTCTCCTCAAAAAGGAAATTTCTTTAACAACTGTTATTTTATCATCAAATACTGCGTCTTCGATATCATCTAAGTTACCTACTACTTTCATCAACATGTGAAGAAGATCATCTACTAGTACATCTATTATGCTATGAAGCAAATAACCAGACGTTTTTCCCATCTGCATTTCCCGTTGTTTTTCACTTTGTTTACACAAATAAAACATTTCTTGAAGAGGCTTAAGGTTTCCTTGATGCACTGTAACTACAAAATCTATTCCTGCAAATATAGATAGTTGGCTGAATCGTGCCGATGTACTCTTCTCCTTTTTTTCTACAGTTGGAAAATGTAATATGACAAATATATGATCTTTATACCTATCCATCTTCGGAATGGATGTTTTAGAAAGGCAATCTTCAAGATTCAACTCGTGGAAAGGATACTTTTGCCCAATCATCTGTATATTGTCACGAGTAGGTTTTTGAATATCTGTCCATGTCAAGCCACTGTTGGTTATTGTCTCTAGCTTTCCTTGAACTAGGTTATCTGCCATCATATATACTCTATTTTTCATTGTTTGTTAAATAAGGATTTAGCGGAACTTAAAGTGGGTAAAAACCTTTAAACTGGAATGTGTTAGACCGGGCTCTATCGCATCTAACACCTCGATGCAGATGTTTAGCTAGTTTATTACCTGATAAACGCATCTCTATATGATAGAATTGTATTTACCACTTCGGGCCTCATTAGGTGTACGGGTGGAATTACACCTGAACTAACCATTTTTCTTATATTGGTACCCTTTAATTCTTCTTTGAATCTTGCGTCATGAGGACAATTTCTATCATTGGCATAGCATAAACATTTCTTGCAATAATAAAATGATGGAAAAAAAACCGGCTGAATGTTAAGATCTGGATATTCCTTGAATATGTCATGGGCCGCAAAGGGATGATAATAATCTCCAACTCCAGCATGATCTCTTCCTACTATAAAGTGAGAACATCCAAAATTCTTCCTCATGATGGCATGATGAATTGCCTCTCTTGGTCCCGCATATCTCATTTCAGTATGTAACGTTGCAAACATAGCTCTATCTCTTGGATAATAGTTTTCCATAAGTGCTTTGTACGCTGCCAGAATTATTTCATCCTTAAAATCGCCAGGTTTTTTCTTTCCAATCAAAGGGCTTATAAATAGGCCATCGTAAATGTTAAGAGCAGCTTTTTGCAACATTTCGTGAGCAATATGAGGGACGTTTCTCGTTTGAAATCCAACTATGCTTTTCCATCCTCTTTTGATTATCTCTGATCTAGTTTCTGTAGGACGCGTTCTGTATGCTCTTAATGGTGATTGTGGGATTCTTTTTATAACTTCAATCTTGCCACCAACAAGCCAGTCTTTCATACTTGCCATTTTCATGACGCCAGGATGTCCCAAGTCAGAAGTCCTGTAGATTGATTCCATTGCAGCCCGTTTATCAAATGGATAAATCTCTTCCACATGCAGGACTCCAAAATTATTGCTTCCTTCTCTTAAAGACACATCTTTGAAATCCTTGATAGTTACCGCAGTCTGTTTATCAACGTCTAAAATTATAGGGATAGTCCAAGCTAAACCATTTTTCAATCTCCCATGTTTTAGAATACTTTGGAAATCTTCCTGTACTACAAAACCTTCAAGTGGACTAAATATACCATCAGCAATATTTTCTACGTCGTTTCTAAGATCTGCGCTGATATCTACTGACGACAGATCATTATAGTCTTCATCAATAGCACTAGAGATTCTGTTTACCATCTTGTCTCCATGAGGCTTAGGTATTCCACTACTACTGTTGCTCAAGGTGATTGTTCCTATTTCTTTTTATCTTGCCTGGTAGAATCCCAGTGTAGACCACATTCTTTTTGCTCTGCATTCTCCCACCACCACCTACCCGACCTTGGGTCTTCATCAGATAGAACTGATCTTGTGCATGGTTCGCAGCCTATGCTTGGATAACCTATGTCGTGTAACTTATTGTAAGGGACATTATTTTTGTGGATATAGTCCCAAACATCTTTACTTGACCAGTCTGCTAATGGATTTATCTTAACAATGTTAGCATGCAAATAATCAACTTGAATTTTCTTGATATCAGCTCGCGTCACAGTCTGTTCTCGTCTCAAACCGGTAATCCATCCATCAAGCTTGCTAAGAGCCCTGTTAAGTGAATGCACTTTTCTAACCTCACAGCAAAGCTTTCTATTATCAATGCTCTCATACATTAAATTCATGCCTTTTGCTTGAACCATTTCTTCTACCTCATTTTGATAAGGGAAGTACACCTCAATGCTTATGCCATATCTTTTGCGAACCTGATCCATGATGTCGTAAGTTTCTTGATTTAGTCTGCCCGTATCCAGGGTGAATACTTTGGTCTTTGTTTTGTCAATGTGTGTCATTAAATCTATGATGACTACATCCTCGGCACCAAAACTAGATGCAAGCCCAACTCTTAATCCATAGGTATCACTAGCCCATCTTAAAATATCATATGCAGTCTTATTTTCCATCTCATCTGAAATTGTTTGAAGTTGTATAGGTGTTGGGTTAGATGTAATCCTCTGTATTTCAGACAATAGATCTTTCTCTGCATGTACACCTATAATATTATTTGTTACGATTACTTCTGAACTCACGAATAAATGTAAATTGCTTTATCCAGTTATGGAATTTATAATAAAAAAGATATATCTAGGAAACAATATACCTGTATCGTTCCGAGTATAGAGATTTTTGATGATTTATTAATTTAAGTACGAAGTTTTGTTTATTAATGAGTAATTTATTATACATCACAAGTAATAAAATTAGTGGTTATTAGGAGAGAGTTGCGATTGACTGATATATTCTGGGATACTGTAGAAGAATTTAAACAACTTGGCTTTGATCCCTTAAGGTGGATTCCGATATGCTCTAACGAAATAGATAGGCAGACCCTTCAATCATCTTTGAATGAAATTAAGAGATCCTCTATAAGGATAGACCCAAGTTGGTTTGATGCTTTTTACTACACCGATGGCAGATCCCCTGAGCTTACTAGAAGGGTATATGATTTCAATGAGCCTGGGGTCGAAAGAGAGGTTGGAATCAAGCGAGCGCTTGCAATGTTTCGGATTCATACAGAAACTGCTGAAGATCCTGTGTTATTAACATCTGCACTCAGAAAGTTCTTGAGACCTTTTCACTCAAAAATTGCAATAAAAAAAATTAGCACGAATCTAACAGCCCATCGTGATGCTCAATGCGCGATTCTAGACTATATTGACTTGCATAGAGGCAATAAAGTAGGATACATCGCTGCTAGTAATTCTGTTACGCAATTAACTGACGCAAGCCAAGCACCAAACTCCCAAATTCATAGTGATATTGCATTAACAGCGGCAATGGAAAATCTTAACCTTCTTGGATGTACTTCAGGGTTCAGGTTGTTTCCTGCATATGATGCTCCAAATGATGAACTGCTGGATATGATAAGAAATAATCTTGATGCATTTACCTCACGATACAATCTGGCCATGGAGGACTATAGCTCCCTTAAAATTGGGAAACTCTTCTTTGGCGCTACTGCGTTGTCAAATACCCTCAAAGAATTACCCATTAGATATGATCAAGTCGAGCAAGGAATGCAAATTATTGCTTCGGATAAATTTGGAGCAGTTCCAGCCTTCAGCCTCTATATGCTAACAAAAATTGATCCCACGAATATAGAGAAGATCGAACAGAACCAGATTTCGCTAAATGTGCTTTTGTCTGCAAAAGATAAACTTGTAAAGACTCTGACTGAGCCTAATTTTTCATTGGGTAAAATAATTTCAAGATATTGTCCTGAGTTTGGCGCTATCTTTGATAAATATGCACACATAGCTGCTGTCTACCCTATTACAACAGATGGCATTTTTGCAATAGGAAAACTTGCAGAGCTGACAAACTCTTACATCGTAATTAATGAGCTTCCAATGAAGCATGAGGAAATTGCGAAATATACAACTAGAGAGTTTTTAATTGATAACGCAACCGCATCATCGAATGGATGTCATCTGATAGTTGCCCAAAACGATTTAGCAAATTCCATTACAGGAGACTTAAGAAAACATGGCTTTGAACCAGCAGTAATTGGGTTTATTGCAAAGAAGGAAAGGCCTTTTGTATCTTTTGAAAAAGATATCAATCAGTACGTTGCTTCTAGTATAAAGAATAACAAATTAATATGATTAAGAACTAATCTAATATAGAAAATCTTCTTGTTGCAATTCAACCATTAATGCAAAATAAAAAGCCAAAAATACAAAGTAAGTTGCAGTTGGTAGGAACAGAGCAATGAAAACATCTTTTATATAGCGAATAATTTAAGCATATAATATTGTAGCAATAATAAAGCTGTCTTTTTTCTAAGTATTCTAACTTTTAGACCTGCATTTGGTACCAACCTTGTGAAAACTGTATTCTGTTATAAGTTGTAGTCTCTAGTGTGCACTCATATTGTACCGTGTTTTTGGCTTTAAATATATATTATAAGTTGGCACTAATTAGTGCAATAATTAGTATATAATTAATGATATCTGCAAAATATGCAAAGATTATTATATGAACTATAATTTTATGACAAGCATATAATGAATGAAGGTTATGACCATACTGTAGGTTGTAAAAATTATGCCACTATAGCCCCTAAAGATACCGCTAGGTTCGAAGATACATTGTATAGTACGCATATGCAATGGCTGTTTGCCAAAATATCACCTAGCTATAGCTACAAACCTACTGGCTTAGGTGGAAGTTGATAGAGGTTGTAGGAACACGGTTAGTGCAAGCAAGCTAGATAGACTTGAGTGGGACAAGCAAGTAATACCCCATGTAAAGGAGATAATAGAAGTTAGGAAAAGGCGCGGCATATCAAGACTCACTTTGAGGGGTCTCTTCTATATCTTGGTGTCAAAAAATGTTCTTGAAAATATCCAGAATCGTTACAAGGGTCTGTCAAGAAAGTTAGTTGAAGCAAGGAAAAGAGGAGAAATAGACCCGGATTGTATTGTAGACGAATCCAGAACTATAATCGATATTGATGATTCCTTTTACCCACCTGAGCAACTAATAGATGCTCAACTTGATGTCCTTGAATCCCTGCCTGAGGATTACAAAACACACTACATTCCTACGTGGTATGGACAACCTCATTATGTCGAGGTTTGGGTAGAGAAGAAAGCCATGGCAGGAGTGCTTAAAAGCATACTTGCTGGCTATCAAATTAGAATTGTTCCCACTGGTGGTTGGGCATCTTTTACATATGAAAGGAACAATCTTAATCGTTTAAAGGAGAAACTAAGACAGGGAAAAAAGGTTCACATTTTATATCTTGGAAAGCATATTATTTCAGACGATTACAATCTTGGAAAGCATATATCACTTATTTTTCATAGTTTCAATCTAGTTGGTCAACCGCTTCATCTGAATATCCTTTCTTGGAGCCTGAGCAAAAATCTTCTGTACTATCAGGTGGACACTTTTATTTGCACTGACATCTGAATCTGCTTGTAATACTCCAGCCCTATATCCAGAATGTTATTCTCCTGATTTTTTGCAAAAGCTGGCATTGTAGGCCAAAGTTTGCAGTTCTGGTACCTAAAGTTGGTTTTCCAGACCAATTGTCATGAGTGCTACTATACGATTCAATAGACATAGACGAACAGACAATAGTCATAACATTTCCTACCATGCTGGATGGATATTCGCACGACCCTTTTTGGTCCGCTGTTCCAATTAAGATATCTTTTGTTTCTTGTTCAGACTTGTTCTACCAAATTAAATGAGATTTGATATTACAGCAGCAAACTACCATAAACTAACTATTGCAAGGTATTAGAACGGAAAGGAAAAAAATGAAGTTAATGAAATGACGGATACCAGATAATACAATTTATTGAGGACTAGTATTGTATCCTGATAATCCTCTTTCAGAAGGGGGTGTCTGAAGCATTTTTGGATCTGTTATAGTAGGTTGATATGGAAGGCCATATTGTTGCCTTAATTCTTGCTGCTGTCTTTGTAGCGTGTCTGACGAGTAACTTGGTCCTATATGACCAATCCAAACATACAAAAGTATTACAACAGCAAGAGATATTCCCATTACTAATATCGCCCATGCAACAGGAATAAGCCTGTTTTGATATCCTGATTCTTCTTCTTTATGTTGCTCTTTGTCATGACTATTATGCTGTCCAGCAGACATATCTGGATCATCAAATCAATGGACGTGTTTGCTAATAAGTTTTATTCAACCTTGTTAACGGATTGAATACTGAATGGATGGATGGATGGCAATAGCTGATTGACCTTAATCGGTTCTCTCTTGAAAACGATAGAATTTCAAACCCAGTCTGAATGCATAAAATATATCGTTATAAGAAGTTGCTTCTTTATCTAATGTTCCATCTTTGATCTACGCCATTCTAATTGGTCAGCTTTTGTACTAATTCCGGTTTTTCCCTAGTAAATATTATTTAGATCCTCTGTCCATATTCAATCAAAACAAAAAACCGAAGGATTAAATCGCAAATGACATTAGTAGGTCGCTGCTATTACTACTAATTAGCAGCACTTTGGCTAATTCTGGTAGGGTCTGTTAATACTCTGTATGATTTATCTGATTTTCCTGTCTTGTAATAAAGTCAAAAATCAGAGGACGCCCCTGCACTATAAGGAGCAGCCTTTATGGAAATTACATAGTCAAGGTCGTTTATCCTTTTCAATAACTCCAAACTAAGTTTATGAGTTACAACTATCTTAGTTCCACTAAGATAAAAGCCAGGCGCCATCCCTGTTACCTTCATTATGACTTCTCTAATATCGTCAGTATTCTGGCCAGACTTTATGACAGTCTCAAGTGTATAGAGTGGATTCTTCTCCCTCTTTTCATTGAGAATAAGACCAACCACAGATCTTGGATCAACTTTCGGAAATACTGACTTTAAAGCTTCTTCCAAACTATCAAATCTAGATATTACATCTGACGTCGATAAACTCATC
>JBKPMK010000284.1:0-13946 GCA_046732115.1 Thermoproteota archaeon | reverse complement strand
AGAGAATAATCACAATTTATCAATCAAATATAATGCATATAATAATATGAAAATGTAAAAATACGGAGATTTTTAGTAACATTATCTAGTCATTATGGCTATATGACTATAAGTGCAATGAGCTTGGAACGTCAGCTGATGAGTAATAAGGTCATAAAGCTTGTCAATGGTAATATAACGGATAGACATGTGGATGCAATAGTAAACACTGCAAATTCTTATTTAAAACATGACGGAGGAGTTGCAGCTGCCATTGTAAGAAAGGGTGGGAGAATCATTCAGAACGAAAGCGACAAGATAATTGCAAAGATGGGTATTGTTTCAGTTGGTTCAGCAGTAATTACTACAGCAGGAAAGTTACCATGTAAAGCCGTTATCCAGACCAAGAATGGGTGAAGGAAATGAAGATTACAAACTAAGAAAAGCAGTTAGAAGTAGCCTTCTACTAGCGTCAGAAAAAGGCTTTAGAAGTATTTCAATGCCAGTAATAAGTTCTGGAATATTTGGCTTCCCTAAAGATAGATGTGCGAAGATACTTGTTGAAGAATCCAATACCTTTCTTCAAGCTAGTGATAATAATAATACAGCAATAATAATAATACTATTTCAGCATTAGATATTATAGAATTTTGTATATGATAATGAGACTCTAGATTGGTTCAAGAATCAATTTGATAATGTCAAGCGTGCAAAATGAACCAATGAAGACTCATCATATTGTAACCATAAGATACCATCATTATCACTAATGGTATTGACTAGATTTCCAAAATGCCAATTATCATACAAATACTTCATTACTGCTGCTCCAGCTGCTACTATCAATACTGCCATAGCTACTATGCTATAGTTCATTGTTATAGTAAATAATGAAAGAGAACTTAAATCTTTACTGGCTGTCCAGTTTTAGAGTTACCTAGCAGCGGTTGTCAATTGTATTCTCTGCTTGTTTTGCGATACTTTTGATGTATAGATATTAGTCTGTTTATATCTTCTCCAGTATCCGCTGGATTACATAATTTGGCAATTTTCAAGATATCTCTTATATCCTGCTGCCTGTTTTCCAAACTGAGGAAGCTATCTGTATTATCGTGTCCTGAGGTAGCTTTTTGATTATTCTGAGTAATATTGCTTCAAACTCTACATATGTATATTCAGGAATTTCAAAGATAGTGAATCTGCTGAGCAGAGGCTTAGCTTCCGTATTATAGTAAGTCTATACCTACCTATCTTAACTAATCGGTGAAATTTTCGTCGTAGTCATCAGTTAATCTATCAGCTTTATTCTCATCCTCTTCAACATATTCACTATATTCATCAGTAAATCTTTCTTGTTCATATTGTTGGTCAGTTTGATATTCTTCCTCATCTGATTCTTGTAGCTCTTTTTGATCACTATCGTAATTAGTTTTCCTTATCATATTCAATTCCTCCTTCTTGTAATGGTAATGCAGGTAGTGAAGACGGCATAGTTTCTGCAGATTGTGTAGCAACATTTTCGTTTATAACGTAGCAAAGAAGTTGATCCGTTAAAACGTTGTAAAGCTTCTCTGATTCTTCTAAGACGACAGTCTTGCAATCCTCAATGATTAATTCATCATATGGTGGCGGTGCTAATATTACGTCTCTGCTTCATTTCGCGTCAGATAGATTGAAGTCACCTTTACTTTGATTGTCATTATTATGATATATTAAAGAAGCATACTTGTCTGGATTATTTCTCATTGAGTGAATCAGAGAGAAAATAGCGAGCTTCAAAAATGGCTTTTTGTCAGATAATGAATCATCTATTTTATTCTCAATACTCTTTATGACCTTTGTATAATCTTCATCATTATTTTTATAATTATATACGAATGCTTCCAGTTTTTCTCTTTGCTGCTGTAAACCCTTCAGTAGTGCCATTTCTCTTCTATATTCTAGTTTGATGGAGTCCAGATTCTTGATTGCATCTGCCTTCAGGCTGTTTATATCCTGAAGGTGATTATTGTGCTTTTGAAGTTGTTCATATCTATGCTCTACTGATGGTAGCTGATTATTAGCAATCTTAAGTAGGTTAGCTATCTGTGGTACACCCATTTTTGCTGCCTTTGCTTCTTTGCACAGTTTTACGAAGTCCGATACACTACTTCCAAGCTCTTGATGGATTTTAGTAATATCGTCAAGCTGAACCAGCTTCAAGTATTCTCCATAATATGCGGTTGCCTGAGCCTGTCCCAAGTTTAAGTCAATGGTAACCTGTAATAGTGTCTTGCCTTTGAAGAATAGCTCATAAGCTTGTACTGCTGTAGATTTGTGCTGCATTCTCTCTTTTTCATTGATTGCTTTGTCTATGATTGGCTTAATATCCCTAGGAGATATTTTTGCTATTTTGGCTATTTCGCTGTATGTTTTGTTCTGGTTAAAATACAGGTCCAAAACAAGTTCTTCTCTTTCCTTTCTTGTTAATACTACATTTGAGTCTCTATCTGATACCATATATTCTGCAAGTATTTATAAAAAATGAGTATAAAATAAAAATAAGTCCATTGCTACCATTCCCTATCTTATATTACCATCCAATTATCATTAGGTTTACCATTTTCATTATCTTATTATCCATCCATGATCAGGCCTTATCTTGTATGACCGTCTATCATCATCTATTATCATGCAATTTTAGCTAAACTCAAAATATAGCTTTATGAAGAAGGTAGATTGTATTAAAAATTTTTGTATTAATTATTTAATAATGAATTGAATAGAAAATCATTAAGATAAGCCTAAAATACAGTCTTATAATGTATAGCCCTTAACTATTAGCTGTACAAAAATGATAGCCAATATGGACTGACGTAAATGAGCAGCAGTAAAGCCAAAGAATTTGAAATATTTGTGTACAAAGATGATAATGCCATGCAGTATGCGGAGCCTTATATGTACAAGTGTTAGTTCAAGCATAATTATTATATAAATTGCCATAAAATATATAAAAAATATAACATAATGAATTACCTTTGTTACAGTAACTTTATTTAAACGTATTATAACATAATTATTACATTATGAAGAGAATCGAAGTAATAATTCCATATTCTAGCATGTCACAGGCTATTAATGCTTTACAATCACTAGGATTACACTACACATTATGAGACAAAAGGTAGAGGCAACGCTCCGACAGTTGCAGTAGAATTTGATAGAGGAACTGGTACAATGATGGAAGAGTACAGCACAAATGTTACAATTATGACTGTAATGGCAGATTCAATGGTAGACAGACTAGTTCAAAGGATCCTTAACAACATAAGAGATAATGAAGGAAAAATTTTTGTATATGAAGTTAATGAATTCATAGATATAAAATCTAAAAGACGTGGAGAATCTGCACTTTAGTTTGTGATACACTTAGGCTTAAAGAATATATTGAGCAAGAAGCATAAAAAAGTAGTATCATTTATCATCAGTAATCAGGGAAGTGGAAGGATTAGACTTGCCTGATCTTTGGGTAATGGTATACCATCAAGAATAGAACTGCTGATATCGAACCTGGATCAAAGGGTGTATATTCGTTTAGGTTTTTCAATAAAACTCATGAATTAAGTAATGTGGGATTTACTCCAACATTTGGTATTTCGGATAGTAAAATCAACATACCATTGGCTTTTTTTGGTTTTAGCCTCGAGCTCCCAAATGGAACCTCAACTATTCAACTATGGAATAATATTAAGAACCAGATGATAGCCGAAAGGCAAATTAACGCACATACTCCATTAGCGAAAATCATATCTCCTGATGAAAATCAAGTCATACATAGAGGAGAGAACCTTACTGTATCGTGGAAAAGTTCTGATGCGGATAATGATGCTCTAACATTTTTGCTCGCTTACAGTCATGATGGAAAGAGTTGGTTTCCTGTTGGCAAGAATGAATACGTGCTTAATACTAATGACCTTCCCACAGGGGAATCGTATTTAAAAATCATAGTCACAGATAGTACAAATACTGCGGAAAGCAACATAGTACGTTTTACAATATCGTGATTACTCTATGGTTCAGTTATTGGTAATAGACAAATCAAAACAAACGTCAGACGAATAATTTCTCCTAAGGATTTTGAACGCGAAAGCGTTCGCAATGCTGAGTAAATGAAATCAATAGAGGCAAATATAACATCAATGCATTTTTTCATGCCAAAACTAGACTTTCTAATTTAGCCCGTATAAAGAAACGACAGATCAGATAACAATTTGTCTCTGAATAGACTCTAAGTAAGACCACAATTGCTGCAAAATCTAGGCTTACTATAATAAACCTGACTACACCTAGAGCACTTGTATGAGATCCCAGACTCTTCAAGTAAGGTACTACGCAGACTTTTCATCGTGATAATGAGTGTATCAAAATCTTCTTCAGTTAACTTTTCGATCCCATTAATTTTCTGTATTATAGCTGTCTTCCTCTCATCACCATATAATGTGGCGCGATCTTCAGTCTTTGACTCCAATCTTGATTCTAACTTTGACTCTACACGGTGCAATCTTCTCTGTGAAAGCATACTTACTAGGGCTACAACGATGCCAATTCCTGAGAACATCACTACTACGGCTATTATCCGTCCGAATGTCGTGACGGGATAGTAATCACCGTATCCTATAGTTGTGATTGTAACGACAGCCCACCAAAAGGCGTCACCTAAGTTAGTTATATTCGCGTGAGGGTAGTGGTGTTCTGCTAGATACACACCAATACCCCCAAAAATTATAATCAACGATGTAAGAATTACTGGAATAGCGAAACCAATGTTTGTTTTTAAGAATGCGTAGAGGCGATTACTTCTCATAAATAGCACTTTAGGTTATTTAAGTATAATTAATAGCATACTGTAACTCTCTGACTTTTCGCCGATTTTTTCTGATGCTTGGATTAGTGCCACTATTACATTTTTTAGTATCTTGATTGGATTGTAGAGATTATGCATTACATCTCCAGAGTTTGGCTTGCCTCATTTTTAATATATCGACAATCATCATAATGGACCATGTTCATTCTTGTATAGCGGCGACTAAACCTTTGCCTCCTTCTATACTATTAATGTATTGGTTTTAGTAGCGCTTCGTTTTCAACTATCTTTTAGCTTGGGACATTCTTAATCGCATCCCATATTTCCACCACAAGCACAAAAATTGAATTCATCTACACGTGAGCCACATAGAGGACAAGGGCCTACGCTATTGTAGTCAACTTCATGTGCATCCTTACCGAATATCTTGAAGTGGTCATTGATTTCAGGTGGTATTTCTACTTGTTCCATTCAACTTACCTCTTATCCTTGCAGATAGAACGTCAAAGAATATAAGCATATATTTGCGATTTTCGAACCTTATAGCGGCCAATTATGTAAGAAGATAGGGTATTGCTAAAGATGTTATGAAAAACCCCGTCAGTTAGGTGGAATATCCGAGAGCACACTATAGCAGAAAAACCCAAAGATGTGATTGGCTAGAGCAGTAAACGAGTTAATTAATAAAGATGATGGTAGCTTGCCGCTTGGTTTATTATTAGATCTAATTGAATTATAACATAAATTATGCAATTTGGCTTACAACACCCTAATTTCAGTTTCGATTATGATAGCAAAAGTAGTAATAATGGTGATACTACCTCTCAGATTGTTGATTCCTTAAAGAACCTTGCTACAAAGGCTGAAAACAGCGGCTTTGATTCATTCTGGGTGATGGATCATTTTCATCAAATTCAATTTGTGGGACCACCAGAAGAGCCTATGCTTGAAGGCTGGACTATAATATCTATGCTTGCAGGAATAACCACAAAAATAAAGCTAGGAACTCTTGTAACGGGCATAATATACAGACATCCATCAGTTTTAGCAAAAGTAGCTGCTACGCTAGATGTACTAAGTAAAGGACGATTGTTTATGGGAATAGGTGCTGGCTGGAATGAACAAGAATCCTTAGCATATGGTATTACTTTTCCCTCTAACCAAGAAAGAATGGTTAGGCTAGAAGAGGCAATTCAAATCATACGTAAAATGTGGACTGAAGAGCCTTATGCTTCCTTCAATGGAAAGTACTATCAAATTCGTAATGCATACTGCAATCCTAAACCAATACAAAAGCCATCACCACCCATATTAGTTGGAGGAAGTGGTGAAAGAAAAACTCTTAAAATTGTAGCAAAGTATGCTGATGCATGTAATCTATTTGGATCTCCGGAAACTGTAAGAAAGAAACTCGATATTTTAAAAGAGCATTGTAAAAGTGTAAGCAGAGACTACGATTCTATCTTAAAGACTAAACTTGCCGCTATCATAATAGATGACAATAGTGACATGGTAAAGAATAGAGTACTAGAGACATTTAGAGGAATACCAGAAGAACAAATCAAAGAGTTTGTGATTTACGGAACACCAGAAGATGTATCAAGACAAATAGAGATATTGGAAGAAGTTGGCATCCAGTATCTTATAGTAGATTTAGAGCCATCCAGAGAACTTGAAGCATTAGATACATTTGCAAATAAGGTTATAAACAAAATGTCTTGACTTCATTATTGTTGCTACTAGGTCAAGTTGCTCCCGATATTGCAAGACATGATATGATTAAAGATTTTCATAATGATAAAATTTCAAGCCGGCTAGAAGCATCAAATATGGATTATAAGATGTAGGCTTCTTATCTAATGCACTGTCTATATGGCGAACAGGTAACGAGTCACGTCTAATCATCCAATAGACGTGAACTTTCTAGCAATAAGGGTGGCTAACTGCTAGATATCATATTGTGGAAGTTGTCGTAAACGCAAATATCATACATCCCAGAATAACACCATACATTATATGTCCACTAAGGCTTGCAAGTGCTGGCACATGACCTAAAGGGTGATTGAATGGAGATAACCCCGTAATTGGTTTGTGTATTGGTACTAAGGTAATTATCCAAAGCACAAAACCATATAGTGTTCCAAGTAACAGTAATGATGCGAAACTGTCGATTAATGTTGTGAAAAAGAAAGCAACAATAAATGGAAAAGCTATTCCTGCAAGAATACCATTTATGAAGTGGAAGAAAAAGATTCCTTTGAAGTTAATATTATTGCTTTCATTTGGAAGTTTAAACAATCGTCTTGTTATAACTTGATTTTCATGCCACTCAAATACACCATGTAGACCCCAGCGCTTCCATGATGGGATCTCAGTTAAGGTCATTAAGGCCGTTGACACTGCCCCACCCAAAAGACCAACCACCAAATACGATAGCACAACAATATCAGGTAACACTTTATATCCCCATATCTTCTAGCTCAATACTGTTTTATTTTCCATCATAATTCTAGATAACAACTCTAAACCTTTGTCTTTTATAAGATAGACTCGTTTTTGTCCACTATATGAAATAAGATCGTAATCAATTAGATAAAACAAATATTTCTTTAGTATCGTGGGTGATGATGAGATCATTAACCGCATTAAATCATCAAATTTGGTTTCCACCGCACATAATAATAAAATGTACTCCACAATATCTTCTCTAGTCCATTGCAAAGGATTTGGGCTTGCTTTGTCATATACAGCCATTGTTGCTCATTTTTGTATAGTCTGGTATTAAAGAGTTGCACATTATATGATGTAGTTAGGCACTATAATAATCATTGGCATATCAGTGTACTATAAACAAGGATACAATAGCCTGACCTTTGTCTATGCAATCTACAAACACAGGTGAGTAAGAATATTGGGACAACATGGAGAGTCTTATATACTACAAGCTAATCCTCTTTGCACTATTGCATCGAGACCTTCACCAATTTCATTATTTCACCAAACGAGGCATCATTTATAATGAAAGCATCGATTGTGTTATTCTGATATTGCTTCATGTTGTTAAATGCTGAACCGCCAACTACAACAGGCAGCTTGTTATTGTACTTTGCATGGATTTGGTGAATGAGCCTCTCAGCTGATTTGATATTTTCTACGAGGGTTATAGAGACAAGCACAATATCTGGCTGCAAATCCCGTATATAGTCTATAATATAATTGGATGGTATAGAAGTTGAAATATTGTAGACCTTAAAACCCTTGCTTAATAGAAGTGATTCTATCATGTTGCAGGCCAAACCATGCAGCTCGCCATCAGGAGTACAAATTACAGCCTTGTAGCGAGAAGATGGTTCCTTGGTCCTCGCAGTTATTCGTTCATTTACTATTTTAACAAGCCCAAGGGCTGTATTTGTGCTAGCATGTTCAGTTGCAACATCTAGTTGACCTTTCTGCCACAAGTCACCAATTCTATACATTACTGGTTTTAGGAGTTTATCATAAAAATCAGTCAGACCAAGCAGTCTGGAATATTTTTCATAGATGTCTACGAGACCTTTGACATCACAATCGTTTAGCAGTATAAATACTTCTTCTTGAATCCTAGAGATGAGTTCCTTTCTTTCCTCATGATAAGAGCTAAATGCCGATACAAAGGCTAGAATTTTTGCGTCATGCCTGTATTCTTCTGGTATATCCTCAATCGTTACCTCTGATGTTTTACCTAGATATCTTATGGTATGTTGTCTTGATATATTCCTTTTAGGCTCCCAAACGCTTTGAACTAAGTAAGCATAGTCAATTCCTTTTACTTTCTTATTTCTAATATACACCATAGCGAATCATGGATACTCTCTACTAGCATTCAGCATTTACTCGTCGCACATATATCAAATTAGTGGTACTACAGATCCCTGGTGCTAACATCTGGTCTAGTATTTCTTTAATAAACAAATAAAAATTAATCACTTTACCACTATTGTGTTATCTTATTAGTCTTCAGAAATGCACCTATCTCAGTCATTCTTCCAGAGATAAAGCCAATCAAAGCACCGTATATGAGGTGAAATACAAGTGAGCCACCTATGATAACCGTGTACAATCCTTTGAAATGGGCAGCTATATTATAGATATATTGATTGGGTGCTGAGTATGCAAAGGAATCAAGCCGTGGTTGTATAGCAAACGTTGCAAGTGGAACAAATAATACTGTCCATAATGCTATACCTACAACCATTCCTTTAACTATACCTTCCTTAGAGTTGTAAGGTGCTATCTTTGACCAGAAAAGTGAAATTTGTCCAAATATATTACCTGCGGCCATTCCAGTCATTATATGCAGTGCAAAGCCAATATACTGTGCTGATACAGGATCGTTAAATCCTAACGACGCTCCAATTACAGCAAAAAATGTTCCAGCAGGAGTACCAGATATAACATCTACTATAACTAGAAGGCCAGAAATAGCCCATGCGCTGATAAAACCTGCAAGCGAACAATACAATATAAAATATGTATGCGGGTTTCTTGTCGTAGCCTTTGTTTTTGCCAAACTTTCCATATCTGTTCCTTACGAACGTACTATATAAACACGTGCCTATAGTTCAATATAGTGCCTAACCAAAATTTACTGCGAAATAAAATAGCTCAAGTACCATTTACTCTTATTTTATGATATACATTATGTGAAGCTACTACTACCGATACTGCTATACCCGCACCAATAAAATTTCGGAGTCATCATTAAATTAGGAGAGGTGGCGATCAAGTCATTGAAGTAACCTTTCCATTCATCTGTTTGTTTCAAAGGGTTAGGTTTAAATCTTTAGTTTTACTTCACACTCTGGAATTTTGAATAAGTCCTGTGGTTTAGATCTTTTAAGAAAATCAAACATTAATTATCATCTCCAGCTTGTATTATTGATTATGGTTTTATGGTTAGCCATATTGCCAGCAGTCCTTGAAGTCGAATATGGTATATTGACTAAACTAGGCTTTTGTATTTTAATGTTTAATGCTTTTACGATACTTTAATTTATCAAGCCAACAATTGACAATCTTCCTACTTTATTGAAATTATATAAAATATATGACATTACAATGATCATAGCCATTCAATATATTCATTTAATAATGGCATAGCGTTAAGCATTGATTACATTACATTACACTATTCCTTTATATTACATATTTTTGAATTTGTGAAGCCTGTTTTTGTATTTTGTTTATTTGCGATTGCAGCTGCTTTATCGACTCTGATTGTTGTCTTCTTAGAGATTTAATATATTTCTGAATAGATTGAAGCAGTGAACTCATTCTTTCAATTTCAGCAGCTTGCTTATTCAACTGCTTTGATATATTAATTAAAATATTCTCTTCTCTCTGTAGCCTTTGTCGCTTTTTGCTAATAACATACCTTAATAGTGGCAACTTACCTGTGGCATATGCTGTTACCATTTCCTCTCTCCCGATGCTTTCTTTATCTTCTGGTAACATTCTTAGTTCTTCAGCTACATTCGCATCTGGTTCAACCGCTTGATCTGATTCTATTATATCCTTTAGCCGTTCAGGCCCGTTTTCTTCGGTCATGTCGTGGTATCTCTGTTTTTGAACCACAATATTTCATTGCGGCAATGTGTATTATGTTGGCAACATGCAATTCTGTACACCATACCTCTGGAATCATTTGTTACTTTATTCAATAGCAAGCTTAAATCAAAAGCATGCTTCTTTAATAATTCTTTTATACCATTTGCTAAATAAAATTCATTAATGTATGATGAGAGTTTGTCAATGTGATACTCTTGGACGGATAATGGAAAACTGCCTCGGAGTAGCTTGGAGCTATCCTGCGGTAGAACATGGAGAAATTGGGCAAAGAGTATTCTTCTGTTTGATTCTCCATCATAAACAGCCTCAATACCTATTCTTTGTTTGTATGTACTTTTCATGTTCTCTTCCTTCTACCTTGTTGTATTGCTAGAAATTGAGTTCGCGGTAAGGGTATTTCCACTTGGAAAGCGATAAGGTGGTACAAGGCCATTTTGAGGCGGTTGTACGCTTGAGCAAACGCCGACTGAGTGAGAATATGTTTACTGCTACAGAGGAGGCTACTACTGCAACTACAAATGTCAATGATGTTATAACCATTGTCAGGACAACTAGATTACTTTTCAGTATCATTTGCAAATATACTAAGAACGTTTTATAAAAAGTATTATAAAACGGCTTTGCATTACCGTAGGTATATTTGGTATAGTTACTCTTCTTAACTGGATATTAAGATCTATATTTATATCAGTTATAATAAATCTCAAAAATTGAATAAAATCAACAGTTGGGCTGTTTCGGGTCTGTTATTTGCCAGGATAATATACGCAATAAATTGGTTTAACATCGCTTCTACATTCTCCCATATATCTTCAGACTTCAAACAAGACATCTCTTTGCTCGGATTGCTTACTACAAGCTTCTTGATAGGTATAGGCTTGTTCAGGTACCTGGTAGAATTCTTGCTGCTATAAAGGGTTCTAGAAGAACTGCAATATATGGAATAACAATAGCTTCGTCAGCAGCACTCCTGTGCGGTTTATCTTCTAATTTACAACAAATCGAAATACTGCGGTTTGCGGTGGGTTTAGGCTTAATATGTGGTATTATTTCAGCACCTATTTTTGGAAGAATCTATGATAAAACAAAAAATATAAGGAGACTTTTACTTGTGTGTGGCCTAGTAATGTCAATAGGTGTAGCAGGAATTGCCATTACAACAACAGCACCTTTAGGACTGTACATAGCTGGAATTTCAAATGTCTTGGTAGGCATCTTTTCAACTGCAGTTTTTACTATAGCCTATGCTTCAGCAAAGGAAACAAACAGAAAGAGAACGACAGAAATTAGCAATGAAGATGACACGAAGTCAACAATAACAAAAAATTCGTATGATACTTTGGCTATAGGGTGGGTTAATTGCTTATCATTATTTGGTGCATTTTGGGTTCCAATTTTCTTTTCATTTGTTGTTCAACATGTAGGCTATGCCACTGCGTGGTTACTTGGAGGTATCTCTAGCCTTTTGTTTGTATTACCATCCCTTGGGATCATGACAGCTAAAGTCAAAAGTTGTTATAGAGACTAGTTGTAATAGTAATCTCTATTCTTCATTGATTTAATGAGTTTTATTAGTCGTCGAAGTTAATCCACTAAATAGTCGTTATCTGATAAATGATCCCTTTTACCAAAAACGCACATACCTTAAACACCCACTCAAAATTACACCATAATAAGGTGACAAGAATTAATGCAGATTGTAGCCGTATTTACTCGCTATCATTAAGTAAAACCTATTTAGTTTTATTCCAGCCTATTATATGGTTCCAGATTGTCAAAATATTATATTTTATGACATCAAAGCTTAAGGTACAACATTCTGTAATCTAATTATCCTGCACTTTGTATTCGAGTATTTAATATGTGTGGCATTTCACAATCATCATTACATTTCTGGGTCAGTCCGTCGCGAGATCTTCATTGCTTTTCACTCAGTCTGGAGCAGCGAATACTTACCTCATCCCCGTCATACAGGAGGTACTATGCTGTATTAACCTTTGTTATGTTCACAGAAATTACAGTATTAATTCATTGCAATGCAATTTCATCTTGCTTCTTCTATAAACACTTTATGTCATTATAGCAGCCCAAACACTTTTATTGAATTTTCATGATGCGTGATATTCACTTTACTTCGTTTTAAACATGTAGTTCTAATTCATGTTCATTCTTTTCTTCTTCAGTATCAAATTCTGAATCGCAATATCGGCATTTAATGTATGGAATAAGTCTAATAGGAATTGTATTATTGTTATTTTCTTCTCTGTGTGTGTTGTTTGCCTTATCGTTATTATTAGCCGAGGTAATCTTTCGTAAAGACATTATACTAATCTCCTGTTTATACTGTTCAATCAAACGCCTTAGAGTAGATTCCCATCCATGCTCTAAAGGTTCAAAATAGTCGGTTTCTGCTACTACTCTAGCATAATCTTCATTAGGATTTGTTGCTGCAAGGAAAATATTGCTGTCACCATAATCATCGGATTCTGCCAGTGTTTCTGAGTCTGGTATTAGTTTTATGGCAAACTGGTTTTGATGTCTGTTAGTCCATAGTTGCATTTTTCTATGTATTACATTTTGCTTACTTGCCATTGAATTTATTGATAATGCTTCTTCTTCTTCAGCCTCAGATTTTTTATTAAATATACTAGAAATATTTTGAACAGTATTCGATTGTTGTCTACTATTCAGAAATATGTACCCCTTGTCTGTTGTAATGTAGATACCACGTGCTTCAATGTAGTATAGTAACTCTCTGTCGACCATCTTTGTAGTAATTCTTCTTATCTGATCGTGAGATCGATGTGTTTTTTGTATTATCTTATCCTTTGTGCATCCATCCTTACATGTTTCTAATATGTTAACCATAATATTAGAAGATGGGTCATCCGTTGCCATATTCTGTAGTAGGATGACAATAATAAAACTATAATCATTGTACTCTAGAAACTATAGTGACACCTATTTAGGTGAAACATTAATTTTATGTCACATACGCTGCTGATGGTGCCATTATTATTATTATTATTAACTAATCTAATTCCGCAGTTAGTCTTTTAACTAAATAACTTATCGTAACTGGTTTTTTTATAAAACATCCTATGCTTCTTGCTTTTCGATATACTTCTCTTAGAGCTTGAATATTTACTTCTGCCGCAGAGATAAAACAAACTCTAATATTAACATCTAATTCTAATATCTTCTCACATAATTCAATCCATCCATATGCGGCATAGTAATATCAGTTAAAAGTAAATCATAAAAATGTGGCTTGAATTCTGATAATGCCTTTATGGGACTATTGTATGTATAAACTTCAAAACGTCTTTTATCATAATAATATCCATCTAAACCAACTTTGAAAGTTAATGTAATATCAGGATTATCATCTACAATAAGAATCCTTTTTAGAAGAAATGGGTCTTTTTGCTTGATTCTTTCTACAGCAATAGTGCTGTTTGAACTGCTAATTTTATTGTCTTCTGCTGCTGACGTGAGATATTCTCATCTTACCTAT
>JBKPMK010000283.1:0-9438 GCA_046732115.1 Thermoproteota archaeon | reverse complement strand
CATCATGATAAGTCCCACAAAGATAGCCACGATTCTACCAGTCCAGCACGCTAGCAGTTATTTAGGAGCACTTATGACGTTCGGCTCCATATTGTTTGTCACAGGTTTAGTTGGAATTGCAATCATGGGATTCATAATCTCTAAAGATCAATCTGCAACCAAAATCAGCACATAATGTAATGCCATGATCTGAGATACTATCTAACATCGTCGTATCATCCAAGCAAACAATGCTACAACTAGAGTTGAACGTTTAAACATTATAACTAAGAGCATCAGCTTTTTGCGGCGAAAGTCTATTTTACAATCCTTCTTTCTAACAATGTACGACATTCCCTGCGCCAACATACCGGAATTTATATTTAGAATTGTATGTTCTGAAACAGCAAGGTCACGAGCTGACAATAGATACGTTCACAGTTTATTCTATACCGATATACCATCGTGTTGCGGACTATTTTGGACGTCTTCTCGCTTCTAATTAGAATAGTAATAGAAAATATTACAGCGAGATTCATTAGGGCTGTAATATTTTCGGCTATGTAATTTGTTCGCAGACGTGGTGAGTGTAATTCTTGGTCACAGATGTTGTAATATGTCGAACCAATATGTGCATAGCACAACCGAGGACAGTGACATGTCTATGACTATAAACTACCTAATGTAACAATTCATAGCAACTTTTATAAGAGTAGATCTTCTTCGTTTTGATAACAGAAAAAATTTTCAAGATTGTGACCACTAGAAAAATATTATTATAGATTATCATATAAATTAGTTCAATATTTACAAATAGGTTTAACAATTTTCAATGATACTTTTTTATCATAAGTACGGTATTTACAAGATTGTAGAATTGTGGGCAATTTGTTACCTAGTGATCTTCCGTTAGCCACACAGACAAACCCAGGAGAAATGTCTGGAGGCAAAAAGCAATTGCAAATCTGGCTGAAAACTATTTCTGTTCATAGTTATTCGCAGCTTCCCCAATTACAGGATGATGTTTGCAGGAAAGAACCTGTTATTTTAATAGCACGAATCACGCCTATTTTTACAAAAAGTGTAGAAGAGGGAACGAAGTTAGTAAATGAGCTTTATTCCATGGCTACCAAAAAGCATTATTCTGTATTTCGATTAGGAGAAGAAAGAATTATTGTGGTCCCGCCCAACGTACAGGTAAAGGACCATCTATGGACATGAAACAAGTAATAATATGATATTTGTATGATCGTATCTGTCCCTAACTATACCTAGCAAATATAAAACTGGATCACTAGTAGATGCTTCTTTATAAAATCTAACATCAATTTCTTTAATTTGGATATATATATCTGTAACAACATTATTAGTATGAACCACACTGGGTCACCCTTCGTCATATCCGTAATTTTAGTTAGCGTCTTTGTGTTTGCAATTTTATCGAATATTCAGGTGTTTGCCCAGCAGCCGCCATCATTGTCAACAGCAGGAACATCGATGCCATGGTCATCTACAAGTCCAGAACAACATATTACAAAAATAAAAATCACATCACCTACCAAGGGTCAGCAAGTAGTGGTAGGAAAAGACCTTACAATATCTGGAACCTCAATGGATAATACAACAGCTAGTAGTACTGACTGCAAAGTATCTGTTATTGCAAATAAAGTAAGACCATATCAACCAACTACTGCTACTGGGCCTGGTGGAGAAGCTGATTATTCAAAATGGAACTTTGTACTTACATCAAAGTATACGACGATTAAACCGGGTGAAAATAGAATTACAGCTAGATATGAATGTGCAAATAATGCCGCTTTGACTTCCTTCTCTAGTATTAATGTTACTGGGGTGTCGTCATCAGCTGCTACTAATACTACTAATGCTACTAATAGTTCGACATCAACGGGAGCATCAGCAAATCCAGCTACAACAATGACTACTAAACCAAATGCTACTACGATAGCTCAAGCACATGCAGCAAAAATACCTGTAGTCACGAAAGCCCCCTCACCACCGGTGATGCCCGAATCTGCGATTTCTGAACCAAAAAGGTCAACAACACTGCCAACGAATAGCACTTCTGACCAACAATCAAAGCAGCAAAGTATCCGAATTAGTTCCAATGATAATGCGAGGCGTTCCTCTGCAGTAAATGCCACAAGAGTTGCTCCGATGCAAATTCCAGTTAGCAGCCAGAGCTATAACAATCCCTTGGCAGCCACAATAGCGCCACAGGTAAAATTAGTACCTCAGCAAAATACCAAGAGTCTATCACGAGAACATTACCAACCAGCTGTACAGAACCAAGATCGAAACATCTCAAAATCGTCAACATTAGGGGGACATGACATCAGCCCTACAAGCAAAATGGGATTCACTGATACGCAAAGAAATGAAAGTCTCGATGTATCACCTCCCTCACAACAGTACACTGATAATTACACTAGACCAAATCTGCTATCGGTTTCAATATTGGTCGACAACGACCCGATCACTGTTGGAGATAAGCAGATTCTTATCATCTCCGTGTCTGATGCCAGATCGAACGACAAAGTTGCTGACGCCAAAATAGTCGGCCAAGTTACTGAGTCTTCTGGGGTTGCAAATAAGGGGTTTCGACTTCATAGCGATTACAACGGACAAGCCTCTTACTCGTGGAAGATAAAGCAACCTGTGGTTGTGCCTGATACATATAAAGTTGCGACAACTGTAGCCGCTCCAGGGTATCAGGAGCAGGCCGCAGCAGCGAGCTTCACAGTGATTCCTTCTATGTCGTCTAATACTAGCACTGGCAAATTGGTTAACGGTAAAATCAAAGCAGATGCTAATAGCGGCGAGTTACTGAGTAACCGCGTACATGATTTCACTAACAAAATTTTGGACGATGTAAAGCAAAATATAAAGGACAAATGGACGCCACGTAACTTTATTCTTCCGACTCCTTTCTAAGCGCAAGCATGTTAGTTCCTTGATATTATATGCTGTATACTCCAGCCAGTAAAAGTTCATATGCACTTCGCCGCTTGCTTTGTACACATTTTTAGATATTAGAGAAAAAAGGATCGGCGAAAAGATCTTGCTATCTACATGACTGGACTATGGCGCAACTCTTGACATTGTCCTTGGGAACAGGACCGTGTCTTTAATATCGTCTGAGTTGATCATCCACCTTACTAACCGTTCGATACCTAATCCGAATCCCCCGTGAGGTACAGAACCATACTTCCTTAAATCCAGATACCAGCTATACGAGTCTGGATTCAATCCATCTTTTTCTATTTTCGTTTTAATTAGATTAATATCATCCTCTCTTTCTCCTCCACTGCTAATTTCTCCGAATCCGCCGGGAGCAAGCAAATCTGCTGCAAGTCCTCTTCCTTTATGAATTGGATCTTCTTTGACATAGAAAGGCTTAACCTCGATAGGATAACCTGTCACAAATACAGGCTCAGATGCATATTTTGTTAGTTCGCGTTCAGAATCAATATTTAGATCATCTCCCACTCGAATCGTTCTCTTCTGTCCTGCGGGGTCGGTTATTTCTATTTGCTTTGAGCTAAGGGCTTCAATTGCATCTTCATATGTTAATCTCTTGAAGGGTATGTGAATTGATTTTAATTCATGTATATCTCTTTTCAAGATAGCAAATGAATCATACCTTTCGTTAATGGTATTTTGAACAATGTATGAAATCAAATGTTCCTCAATTTTAAGAATATCTTCTAATGCGATCCAAGGGGCTTCTGCTTCTAAGTGTGAAAACTCAGCAAGGTGCCTTATTGTTCTAGACCTTTCAGCTCTAAACGAGGAGGAAAGGCTCCAAACTGGTCCCAGACAGAATATCATCGCTTCCAAATAGAGCTGCGCACTCTGAGAAAGGTTTGCGCACTCATCGAAATATTTTAGCTTGAAAAGTGAGGATCCTCCTTCGACAGCGGCTTTGACAATAGTTGGAGGAGTAACTTCCATCCAATCATTTTTGATAAACCAATCACGTGCAAATTTTAAAATAGAACTACGGATTTTGGCAATTTCAATCATTCTTCGACTTCTTAAGGCAAGATGTCTATTATCTAGCAAAAGGTCAATACTCTGATATTCCCCTATAGGAAATGTGTTTTCTGCCACGTTGAAAGTCTTTATTTGTTTTCCCTTGAGTTCATAGTTTCCCTCAGGTGCCCTATTATCATGCTGTACGATGCCGACTACCTCTATCGAAGATTCTATCGTGAGATGGGCTGCACTTTTTAGGGGGAAGACGGTCTGTATTATGCCTCCCCGGTCGTCACGTAATAGTATAAAGGCGTTTTCCTTCTGTTTGCGTAATCTATAGACCCATCCTCTAATAGTGACTTCTTTTCCCACATAACTAGAATTTTTTATTTCGTTAGCTCTTAGCATATGGCAATTATACTACATATAGTCGGCGATCATCCGATTCTTAAGAGTTATGATTAGATAAGCGATCATATCATTCAGTTTATAATTATTTGTTTGCATACTCATGCTGACATTCTGCCTACATTAAATGGTTAGGTACAAATTTGGAGTGGCCTCCAGCTTTACATGACCCTTTTTAAAAGAACGAAGCGGTAGAACAGAACTTGAAAACCCTCTTTCAGTATTTCAAAAAGGTCAATAAAAAAAATTATCGGTGGATGATTTGTTTATTTGTTAGATCCAGCAGCGCCTTGCTCGTATTCACTACCAGTATCAGCAGCGCCCGCAGTGCCTTTTGTCATCCCGCTTCTTCTGGCTTTCTCTGCAGCATCTCCGCTACTAGTGCCAGCTTGGCTTCCCTCTACAATTTTTTGGTCGTTTGAATCCCTGCGTACTGCAGTGGGCTCATGTTCCTTTATTTTAGCAGGGGACATCGGTTCTTTTTCATCAGATTCCTTAAGTGGATCTTTCTTTCGATCTGATCTGGTACCAGCAGCACCCTCTTCATATTGTCTTTCTTGTTCGTTAGAGCTCATGCTATATTACAGTGCATCATAATTTATTTAACTATTCTATCGGCTTTAACTTGCCGTCCTTATTAGAAGCTAATTAATCAAAAGATTCTTATTTTTGATAAATACACTCATCAAAAAGTTTATAATACTCAATAATTTTTATATTTTGGCAGATTATCATACGATTCATTATTCCTATTATTTGCTGGACTCAGGTAATACGGTAAGCTTAAATTACTTAGATGATTGCGAATGCACAACTCAGGCGTTACAGTTTTAAAAACGTGGTGATTTTTCTTCTGGCATCGTCAAAAATTCGTTGAAATGAGGCCTTATCCCATCGATTTTTTGCTCTTGGATAATATTCATATCCAATCACTTAGCTTATATTCATACCTCAGCGCTCTTGTCACCATTTTCGATTCCCTCGAATTGCTGATGTTGTATCAAATCGTTTTGATTCTGAAATTGCTTACCACAATTATTGCAGATAAAATTTGACATGGCTGAAGGTGAAACCTGCGTATAGTCCTTTCTTCCTTCACGATCTGATCCAGATTCATTTTTGCTTGCAACGTTATAAGTCGGTGTACGAGAGGGTTCTGTAGGCTGTTCACGAGCACGCTGGGTTATTTGATTAGTCTTTTTCTTTTCGGAGTTGTTTTCTTCTAGGGCCTTTCTTAGATGATACGTATCTTTATATTCTATGTAACCATCAAGGCTTTCAAAGAGCGCGACAACCTCTGGATCGGTTGAAGAGTCGACTTTAATATGCTTTATAATGTCCCTCTTAAGTGCTGGAAAGCTCAAATCCTTCGTTAGATTGATAGCCTTTTGGATAAACACATCATTTTTGCTTGCGCTTTCAACAGCTCTGTTAATAGAGTCGCTGTCAAATTCAGGACTATGCCTTACAGCTCTAATATCATCATCATTTCTATCCATTTATTATTTTCCTTCCAATGCCTGACCTAGATAGGTACATCTATTTGGACAATAAATTTGATAACAGTTTCCATTTGATTATTGAGGTAATGCTACCATCGTGATGCATTACATACAGTGCCATCTTGTATGTATTGCTGAGACAGTTATTATTGTTTATGCGAGTTGCCAGCACGTGCCATATTTCATTCTACATAGCGCTAGTTGCGCAGCCAATAACAATTTTGGGCTAACACTGCATTACCGAGATATAGTATTACTATATTCTCAGTTCATAGATCATTATTTTGTCAGTCTATTCTATTGATTGCCTAAGCTAATCGTGCTGCTTATTATGTTGTTTATACGTTTTACCAAATCTTGATTCTGTATTGGTTTTCTGATAAAAATATTTTTAGCAAAGATATCAGTATATGTGCCGTAACATGTATCCCCGGCTGTTAGAAAGCATATCTTAACCTCACTATCGATCTTTCGTATCTCTTTGTATAACTCGAATCCGTGCATCTTGGGCATTAGAATGTCTAAGATTAGCAAATCGTATGTTCCTTTCCTGAAGTTGTCTAATGCAGTAATAGGATCTTCAAATGTATCTACATCAAAGCTATTATCTTCCAAGTACATCTTTAATGATAAATTGATATCCGGTTCATTATCTACTATTAGTAGTTTAATGTTTCTCATTATTTAACAATCATACCTCGTACTTGACTTTGCAGCCTGCTATTCAACTTCGATGCTAGATCATTGGACTTAAAACAATGGATGAGCACCAAAGAAAATTTATTACTCCCGTGTCGACCATCAGTTTTAGCTACCTTTTTCCTTGGTTCATTTGATTCGACTAACTTCCAACATAGCCCCAAATCGCAGACAGAGAGATTATTACTATATCATTCATGAGATCTCTTGCAGCTTTGTCTTTTAATAAAGAATGAAAGTCCTCTTAGAGCGGGAGAGGGAGTAGCCTGAGGTGTGGTTGAAATATGGATATAAGATTTGATATATAGACAAATATAGATTTGAAATACTCAGTATCTCGTGCAAATTTAAGAGCATTATTGATTCTGTGCTGAGAATGCTTTGAAGTAAGCTCCTCAAGTAGAGAATACATAGGGGTGTGACCGTTAGGTGCAATAATATGTATGATTTGGAAGATCTCTCCTCAATGTTTCTATTATCTCCGTTATCCTATTCATCCACGAATTTTATATCCCATAAAGGAATATTTTTAGGGTCGGAGGAAGGAATTTGTAACGTCTGAAGATACTTATATCCACAGTCATCCAATACATCCTCAAAAGCGTAGCGTGGTTGTAATTTCTGATGTTCTTCCTCAAGCCTTTGTCGGAGTGCTGACTCTATGGCCTTAGCTTTATGAGCTCTATTACTATATACGTACCAAAGGTTATGAGCACCTCTCATTTCAAATAGAGTCTGATGCGTCTGTACTGACATTTTTGTATAGTAACGGTTCATAATCTCAGTATTAACATCTTCCCATGATGGTGTTTTCCAATAAGCAATTCTTTTAAAACCATGTGCGTCAAATTCCGCTGCTTGGCTAATACCTTGATCCAATGTTGTGACAACCACATTTGTTTTTGCTGCAACTGCGTATGTAAAATCAGTTCCAGGATCCATCCATCCCACGAAAATAACGTCGTATTCTTCTTCGATTCCCCATTGGGCATCAGCAATTCTGATGCAATCTGGTTTTGGGATAGTGAAGTTATAGAATATTCTTGCATCCTTTTCAATTCCAATAGCATCTGGCAAAAATTCTCTTACCTTGTTTAGAAAGTCTCCGTAACCACAACCAACGTCTACATATTTTGGCTTATCTGAAATTGCTTTTGCAATTGAAACTACTCTTAGTACATCAATCTTTCTATATGCAAAATATGTACCTAGCAAAAAGGGAAAACAGTATCGTTCATGGTAAGGGGAAACAGAATATTTTCTGAATTGTTCTAAGGAATTCCTAGCATTTACAAGGTCTTGTATACTAAATGAAGTCATTTCAAGATGAGAACCATGTCTACAAGCGCATGTCTTTAAACATTTTAATCATCGATAATTAGTTCCCATAGTCCCTTGTCTTTAGGGCCCATCATTGGCAGGTGCTTCCTATAATAGAATCCGCATTCGTCAAGTATCGACTCAAAATCAAACTTTTCAACAGCAAACACTTGTTCTTCTTTTGTCAGCCATAGTTTCAAAGCATCAATAATTTCCTCTGAAACTTCAGGCTTTGCGTATAAATACCATAGGTTGTGCGCTGTGCGGAGTGTTGATAGCTTGCGCTTGGTTGATTCATCTATTTTTAGTGATGGAGTATAATACATATTCATAAGTTCCGTATTGACATCTATCCAAGAAGGTGTTTTCCACCATGCTATTCTATGAAGCCCAAACTCATCGTATTCACATTCTCCATTCACACCGCATTGTCCCCCACTATCAAACGTAGTTAGGACACAGTTTGAAGACTTAGCTACAAATCGACGAAAGTCCACTCCGTGGTCCATCCACCCTACGTACGCCATATCAAACCTTTTTCCCTCAAACCACTCAATAGCAAAAGGATAAATAAAATCTGGTCGCGTCTTTCCCAGTAAATAGAAAATACTAGTTTCCTTTTCAATTCCAATAGCATCTGGCAAAAATTCTCTTACCTTGTTTAGAAAGTCTCCGTAACCACAACCAACGTCTACATATTTTGGCTTATCTGAAATTGCTTTTGCAATTGAAACTACACGCATTACATCTATTTTCCTATAAGTGAAATAAGATCCAGAAAAAAATGGAAAGATATAGCGCTCATGGTGTTGAGGAGGATTTCTTCGCTTGAACCTTTGATATTTTACATGTGCTTGTTGTAATTCATCTAGAGCAAAAGGCATTTACAAGTACTAAAAGTTGCCATTGCATTTCTTATATGTTCGGTATTACCATTAAACTTGCAGCACCTGTGCTTTAGCGTATTCCTTAACCTTGCTATTTCATCTGAAAAACTGTCAAAAACAAACATAACGCCGTTCGAAATTTCCAAAAGGCTTATTAAGTTCGCTTATAATTTGGTCTTATGGTTAGGAAATTTGAAGATTGGTGGAGGACTGTTCCGGAGGATCTTAGGAATAAGTCACGTAAGGGAGACGAAGCAAACAAACCGTTGCTAAATCAAGTTAACTACGTTCTTTTACATCTGCATCTGGCTGGCAAACACGATGCAAAGCCTAGTCACGAAGAGCTAAAAGATTGGCTGCATAGTGGTCAGGTGGATGTGCTTAGAATGGGCGCAGCAAAGAAATAAAAACAGCGTATTCTTACTACTTTTTATACATATTTAGCTCCGATAGATTATTTAATTTTTATGTAATAGGAATATTTCGGTTTATAGTGCTGCCGCCATGTTATAACACTGTTTTGTGTTTGGCGTAGCGTTTAAATAGTTTCGAACACATGCACCTGTAGTGAAATAGTATATGCCAATTGCTATAATTCCAGACGTTGATGAACAAAGATGTATCGGCTGTGCTCTCTGTGTAGAGAT
>JBKPMK010000282.1:0-1098 GCA_046732115.1 Thermoproteota archaeon | reverse complement strand
GGCAATTATGCTTTCAATGTCATAATCACCTTCTCTTACTATGTCGGTAATCTTACCACCGTGGTGATAAGGTGGAACCAAAATACCATGGGTCAATAATGGAGTTTCTTCTACGGTACCAAGGATTGATCCTGCGCTAATATCATCTCCTTTCTTTAGAGCTGGTATGAACCGGTATTTTTTTTTCATATCTACAGGACTTGTGGCTATACCTCTACCAATGAAGGCTCCTGATTTTTGAGCGATTTCTTCAAGTGGTCGTTGTATTCCATCGTAAATTTTCCCTATTATTCCAGGACCCAGCAAAACTGAAAGAGGCTGGCCCGTACCAACTACAGGCTCACCGGGCCTTAAACCTGATGTAGATTCGTAAACCTGGATAAAAGCAACATCACCCGTTAATCTGATAACTTCGCCGATTAATTTTGACTCTCCTACCTCAACAGTCTCATACATCTTTGTAGAAGACATACCATCTGCTCTTACTGCTGGGCCGCTAACCCAGACAATTTTTCCTTTAGCTACCATTTCCTATTTGTTACCCCTCAACATTTGGACAATATTCTTCCTTATTAAAGGTTTGAGTCTCTCGATACGTGAATCCAAAGTATTATCGTATGTTATCGATCCATCAGCAGATCTCAGACGGATTCCACCAATAACATTTATGGGCTTGTCAGATAACCTTAGTCTGACTTTGTTATTGTTATGGAAATTAGCAATTGCATCTTTAACAACTTGAGTGTCATTATTGTTACATTCTATGATAACTTCATCAGATCCTATTTCAGAAACGCTGTTTTCAAGCATTTTTGTAATAAGTGCTTTGTAACCTTGCATTTTATTTGAAGAGACCATCTTTACTTTTGCTCTTTCAAAAGCATCATTGATAGCTGTTTCGACTATAACTAGTTCTTTGTTTCTAGCACTCAGTCTACTTGAACCAACAATTTGTCTCCTTAAGTTTTCTGCTAGTTTCTTAGCTCCTTCTACAATTCTTAAATATTCAGATTCTAAATTTGTTCTAGATGATTCAAGATTTGTTATTGACTCCTCATATGCAGAATCAAGCTGTTTAATTAAATCTGCTTCCCTCTG
>JBKPMK010000281.1:0-6805 GCA_046732115.1 Thermoproteota archaeon | reverse complement strand
TAATGCATGAAGTAACCAAATAATCACAACAAAACCAAAACCAAAGGAAAAAATAGGCTCTTTATGGACCGTATTCCTAAGAAAATATGTCCAATGCTATACTGTCTTGGTCATTAGTGTTTATGATCTCTATAGCAGTGTTAGTATTATCTGACCTTAGCAGTACAACAATAACATTTCCAATTGAAGGTGCAGCACAAAAGCAAGGAAATACTATAAATCTTATAATCAACGATAATAACAATAATACAATAACAAAAGCAAACACTGCTAATAATAATTTAATTAATGAAGGCATTTCGCTGTTAGTGTTAGGAAAATACAACGAAGCTATTACCTTGTTTGACAAGGTTTTGGCTATAGATCCAACTAACACTTTGGCATTAACAAACAAAGGTGCTACTCTTGTTTATTTGCAAAAATATGACGAAGCTCTCAGCTTGTATGACAAGGCTTTACGTATAGAGCCACACAACTCCGGTATATTAAACAGCAAAGGCAATGTTCTTGCTTCTTTACATAAATATAACGAAGCTATTACCTTGTTTGACAAGGTTTTGGCTGCGGAGCCCAACAATGCTTACGCGTTAGGTTTAAAGGGCATATCTCTTGCTGACCTTCACAAATACAACGAAGCTATTACCTTGTTTGACAAGGTTTTGGCCGTAGATCCAAATGACGTCAAGACATTAACAAACAAAGGTGACGTTCTTGATACTTTAGGTAAGCATCAAGAGGCTATACAGTATTATGACAAAGCTTTGGATTTAGAGCCAAACGACGTTATTGCGCTAGAAAATAAAGGTAGTACATTAGATCTCTTAGGAAAATATGATGAAGCTATTGTTTATTATGACAAAGCCTTAACCTTGGATCCGAGGAATGTCGATGTTTTATATAACAAAGGTGTTGCTCTTGGAAAATTAGTTGATTATACACAAGCTATACAGTACTATGACCAAGCCTTAGCTATGGAGCCAAATTTTACTGGAGCATTAATCGGTAAGGGTTTTGCTCTTCATCAGTTAGGAAGTAATAATCAAGCTATTGTTTATTATGACAAAGCCTTAGCTTTAGATCCTAGTAATGTCAATACTTTAACTAACAAGGGTTTTGCTCTTGCCGCTTTACACAAATATAGTGAAGCAATCAAATATTATGACAAAGCTTTAACTATAGAGCCAACTCTACAATATTCGATAGATGGTAAGCACCTTTCTCTTCAAGCATTAAACCAGACACAGATTAAATAATGAATAATCCATTTGATCTTCTATATCTACAATCTGTTACCCCCGAAATTGTGTTGTTAATTAGAACATTTTTATCTAATGCTCATTTTAACTATGTACATAAGCAAATTAAAGAGAACAATGAAACTGTCCTTGTAATCCATTTTATGAGACTGCTGATTCTGTCAGACAAATACTTTCTGAAAAATATGACCATGGTATGGATGATGTCTCAAAGTTTGAAAAAGAAGGATCGCTTATGATTGTTGATGCTTTAGAGGAATACCTTGGTGATCAGCCGTTGATTTATGTTAAAAAGTGTTTAGAGAATTATGCTAAAGTGGGAAAGAATGGGGTTTCAGTTCTAGCTGACTTGGGTGCTTATCCTCATAAATCCAAGTACAAAGACCTTGTTGATTATGAATTATCATTGCCAACCAAATATGATGTGCAAATGAAAGGCTTTTGCTTGTACCATCAAAAAGATTTTGATAATTTCTTAGACGAGCAAAAGCAAATGTTAATTGAACACCATGGCAAGGCTCTAAGAATTGTAGGAACACGATAAAACTTTTAGTAGATAAATATATTTGATGAATAGGAAAAGTTGGAAATTAGACCATCTGTCTCTCCTGTGGTAGAGCTCTTGTTAAAAAGAGAAGATTTCAAATGAGACAAAAGGAACCAGCTCACGGGACAGATGAGTTGATGGTGAAAACAGAAAAAACATGTTGCTTTAGCCATTAATGGAAGCGTAGCTGGCACCATTTCAACTAGAATCAAGGAATAGATGATTTAGCTTGGATAGATGAAAAAATAATAATTATCGCACTTCAGCACTATGGTAATGTAAAAAATTAACAATATATATGGAGAATGCTTATATTGTTATATATGAAGCAACCATGCTTGATTCTTACAGTATTCTCTTTTTTAGCCGGTATTCTAGTTTTGGGCATTTGGAGTAATGTGCATGTATATGCGCAACAAGTATCATCCTCGCTATCTACTGGTAGCAGCAGTAGTAGCACTACAATACCCCCAGAACTCAAAGCAAAAACGTGTGATCCTAGCAATCCAAGTCTGAAAGTTGTTAATACAACCGAAGCACGTGTATGTGGTATTGCTAAGACACTAAAAACACCCTTGGTATCGGCTGTAACCCCTAAGACATCATCTGTATCGTCACCACCATCATCCTCGCCGTCAATATCAACTCAACAAACAGTAACAACAGCAAATACGGTTACTCCTTCAAAACCACAACAAATAGCAACTACAAATGCTGCTTCACCTTCAACTAGCTATGTTACATGGGCAACAATAGCTTCACTTAACAACATACCATCATCTTCTTCCTTATCCACCACCTCTTCATCACCAACCATAGCACCACAGATAAAAGCTGTAAATCAACAACTGCAACAGCAGCTGCTGCCGCCTAATCCAATAACACTAAGTAACAGTACAGCAGCAATCAATGGTACAGCTGGACAAAATTTTACATTTGCTGCAACTTCTCCAGTAGCCAGCTCTGATCAGCTGACCTATCTTGGTTATCATGGTAGTAGCGGCTCAAAAGGTAAGGGAAGTGATTCTAATAGTAAACCTCACACCTATACTAGTGATAGCAGTCCAAAGAAGAAGAGTAAAGCTGATCCTGAACCGCCAACTCCTCCTCAGATCAGAATTACTGTTATACATAGTAGTGATTCTACAGTAAAGCATACTGCTTCTGTTAGTACTAAATCATCTAGAAGCGATAGTACAGATGACGGTCCCAAACCCTCCTCCCATAGTAGTATAAGAAGTACTATTGATAATGACGTAGGTAGTACAGAGAAGAAGACAAGTGGTAGCCGTATTAAATTAGTCAGAACACACACTGCCGATGATGGCAGTTCAAAAGACAAAGGGAGTGATTCAACGATCAAATCGTCTAGTCATCATGCTAGAAGTAGTATTACTGCTACAGATAATGGCTCCAATGTAAAGAAGTCCACTAAATCAGATATTACTCGAACAGCCAACTACGATAGTAGCAGTTCAAAGAAAGGCAAGAGCAGCAGTCATACTGATGGCGGCAGCGAGTCATCATCGTCATCTGATCTACAATCAGCAATCAGAAATAAGGCAGACTCTATCATCAAAAATACCATCAGCAGAATCGGGGATAACATACCTTTTCTTCTTCCTTTTCATTAAGATCGAGTAGTTATTATTCCCTCCCCCTTTATCCGAGGTATTCTCCTTTCTAAATACTACTTATGCTACTACAAATACAAATGAATAATAACCACATGCAAAAGATAATTGATGATTCATATGAAATTCTCGAACTAAATGCATCTGATCCAATAATATTTGAATCAACTGAGGAGTATCAGCAGCATGCGTATAATGAAAAGAATAACCAAGTTATACTAATTGTACCAAGGGAAAGCCAGATAAGAAGAAGACTAAATTCTTAGATTATGTTTAATCAATTACTTTAGTATGTTCATATGTACATGAATCTATATGCAGCAAATGTTAATAGCGACGTGATTAGAGATGTCATACGTATTTACATTGTTATGTTTGATATAATACCTTGTTGATGAATAGGAAAACTATAGGTGAGATTTGATTACGGTATTAGTTGTCTACCAGATACTAATTTCTAGCATCTGAGTTAACAATCTTATCATATTTTATTTTGTCAGTATAGTATGTAACTATTGTTGTCCACTAACCTGAACAGCATAATGATCAATTATACTCAAGTCTCCGCCCATGACCTTATCAGTTCCTACTGTTATTTCAAATGGTGCTTTTGACCTGGATCAATATCTGATGGATTTGTAAATGAAAAGTCTGTTCTTATTTCTTTATTATTGGTATCATATAGTGTTGCAGATACTTGAACAAATTTGGCTGGTTGTATACCATTATTTGTACTTCTCCTACAATATGATATTGGGGCAAATTTGGATCATTATTATTAAATTCATGATTCTTGTTCTACTATCTTTTGAAGTGATTTTACCACGGTGGCTTTAGTGGCATAATCGAAATCTCCATCAAAATTGTAAATGTTTGTTTGTACAGTACATAGCTTTAACTCTTATTTTTAGATGCTATGCATAGGTTCTTGATGATATAAATTTCATCTTGTCCCTCTCCTCGTAGTGTATTATCATTTTTAATGATATTATATTTCTCTTAAACCTGTTTCCCCCATTGATTTGCAGAAATATATGTGAGAGATTATACACAAAGAAAATAATATTTGGTATAAGCAAATACTTTCTAGGTCAGAAATATTGTGGAAGATGTGAAGTTTACGTGTATTATGATGGGTTATTTTGTGCTTGTTGTGGCATGCAGCTACATTCAAAAAAGTCTAACTTCGGTCTCGGTTTTTTACGGTAATTGATTGTGTAGACGAATTTTGAACAGTGAGAGCTTCCTGAACAATGGTTATGTTAGGAAGTGGTTTGGCTTATTGCTGGGCAATGCCGCCACCGGTGTTATAAATAATAGGATCAGTTTACTAGTCTCGCCCAGCTCTCTCAAGTCTTTCTATTACTACGTCATAGTTTTCGCATTTGTCATTTATACTAGCGATAAGACACTGATCCTCGACAGAGATTAGTTCATGAAGCTTGTTATCGGCTTCGTCATAGTCACTTGAGGCACAACTATAACCGCTCCAGCCGTAATGACTCAACAGTAGACCAATGGTACACCTGAAGTTATCCTGGCCGAGATTTCCTCTCCGGAATTTATATTTGTGTTTTTCTTGTTCTATGATTTCGATTACCTTGGCGTATCTGTTCTTGGGCTTGGTTAAGAGTATCTGCGTCATTAATAGCTGATAAAGGGACCATGGGCTTTATAGTTTTTATGTTGATTATGATGCAGATAGAATTGTCCAACTATTTCATCTTGGATTTAATGATTGTGCCTGTAAAAATCAAATATGAAAATAGGAATTATCGGATCAGGAAATATAGGTGGGACCACAGCTAAGTTGTTTACAAAAGCCGGTCATGAGGTGGCAATTAGCAATTCACAGGGACCAGAATCTCTAAAATCATTTGTAAGTTCAGTCGGCTAATACTGTGGAAGATGCAATAAAATTTGATGAGGTAATATTACTTGCAATACCGTGGAGGAGAAGGCAGGATTTACTATCTGTATCAAAATTCTGATGGTAAAATTGTTATTGATGCAATGAATCCTTATTCTGAAAACTTTGAAGTAATAGATCAGGTAATAGTACATCAAGTGAAGAGGTACTAAAGCAGATTCCTAATTCTGGTCTCGTTAAAGCATTTAACACTATATATTATGCATCTGCGTGCAAAAGGTAATCCTAATGCACCAATAGAAGATCGTTTTACAATCTTTGTTGCAGGAGTCATCTTCTTCTTCTTCTTCTGATTGCTTCCCTAAACCAGTCAGGAAGTATATTCAAATTCTTGTTTACAAAATGCTCAAACGCTGAATCTAAGACATATGTCTTTGCCCAATCATCTTTTGATCTGATGGATCTGCCATATGCCTGTACTAATTTCAGTGCCGTCTGCCAGTAATACCACTCTTCATCTACTTCTCTTTTTGCATTAGTCCATCTATCACTTTTATTTGGATATGGCACTTTGGTTATTATCTGAAATCTAGACAGGTTATCTTTTAAATCAAGGCCAGTATGTAAGGATGGTGAGATAAGGACGGTGGGTCTAATACTATTTTCATGTTGATATATCACTTCGTCTCTTTGTATCTCTGGGTCGGTCACTAATAGTCTTCGTGTATTTATCTGAGATATGTTTTCTTTGATGAAATTCAATTGCTCATAAGAGGTCGTATGAATTATACCCTTATCCTTAGCATGCAATGACATCAGATTATCAACAGTCCTTGCAATGTTGGATTTTACTTCAGTTGATTGTAGGTTATTATAGTTTAGATATGCAACATTTAGAGGATATATAGTTCTGTGCTCGACAGGAAAATCAGATTTAATTTGTATGAATTTAACCAAATGATGATCATCATCTTCTCTATCCAAACCGATACTTCTACAAAATGCTCTGCAGTTTAATATAGTTGCACTCATAATCAACGTTTTGGAGCATTTTTCAAATATCGATTTACAATATGTAGAAATGTCTAAGGGTTTTAATTCAACCTTAACAACTTCATAACTTTCTTTGTTTATCTCAGATATCATCCAGTTCTTTGGATTAGCAAGGATGTTGTTTATTGTTCTTGAAAGTCTTTCAGTATCTCTAATAGCATCAACAGCAAGTTCATTTGTTAAGTGCAGCATGGATCGTTTAGAGGTTTCACTATTGTCATACTTTTGAGCGATTTCCTCATCGCTATCATATAGATCAGAGGCAGGGGTTATTTTCTTCTTATTGTTTTTATTGTTACCATCGTGATAGTTGTATTTGGCTTTTCGTTCTATAGACAATGATTCTATCATTTCACTATTGCCTGTCAAGACAAGCATCTTTGTTTCAAGTTCAATTAAAAAATCAATCCATCTTTCTATCTCGTTGTAACCATAATCCGTAATA
>JBKPMK010000280.1:0-2286 GCA_046732115.1 Thermoproteota archaeon | reverse complement strand
ACCTAGGTAATATTGTATATTTAATAGAATCCTAATATTTCAATAAAAATAGGATCCTAAGACGACCACATTTCGGAGATGAGTCGTTTAGGACATGTCAATATTATTTAAAAAAGTATCTGCATTAAAGAAGCTATCTCTGGCTGCACCATTACCACTGTGTGAGATGTGTCCCTTTGGACTAGCTGGCGATTTGCTAGCTGCTGCAGAATTCCCATGTAAAGTACCGTTGCTATCAGGCTTATGGTTATGCTTTGAACTACTGTCACTGCTACTACTCCTATGATCCATATCTGATGTACTGCTGCTAGTTTTCATAGCTGGCGAATCATTGTTATTTGCACTCTCGCCACCATGATAACCAAGGTACATTAATTTATCTTGGGCCATGACCGGAGAGTCCGAAGTATAACCTTGTATCCCTGTTCCGTTATTGCTCAGTTGTTGAGGCTGTTGCTCTTGATTTATAGCTAGCTGCTGTGGCGCAATAGGTAATGGCTTTGAAGCCGCAGTTGTCAATGTAGTCCAGCCAGGCGTGTTACTCCCGCTGTCATCAGATGATGATTGTTGGAGAGATGCAGACGGTGACCATGGCAAGGAGGAATGTTGAGCAAACACGTTGACATTACTCCAAGTGCCAGAAATTAATATGCCTACCATAGCTGAAAATATTGTAAAAGTTAAGCTTGTATATTTCACTATAATGAGTGGTTCGTATTCATTTATATGAAATCAGCCGGTTTCTTATACGTCTAACATTCTAACACAAATATCAGAAGAGAGTGACTATAGATTATCTGTTTTATTTTAGATATCTTAAGACAATATCTTTGAATCGTTACTACATGAAAATCTTCTGGATAAGTGTCTCATTCATCTGAATTTCAGCGATAGGCAGGTATTTCTGTTGCCTCGATAAGGCCTTGGTATGCAATACATAGATCTAAAAAACATAGGGAAGTACTCTGAAGAGGTGTATTATGCAACCCTTAAAAAAGCAATATGTAGAAATCAGTAAAACAGTAGTAGTATTCATTAGTAACAGTCTCTAAAAAATTTGCTTTGTAAGTTATGCATTAAAGTTAGAATCAAAGCTGTTATAAAATACAATGAAAATAATTATATCATAGGAAAATAGGGCTGTGTGGTTCATAAGGCCTTGTTTTCCTATGCTTTCTGTTCTTTTTATGCTCGATTCAATTTTGAGAGGTGCATATAACAAAAATCGGGGGAGTCAGTCCGGTAAGCCTCAATAAGTGGTGGAAGACACATAATTGCACAAAAATATCAGAATTTACAATAGAATAGCTTCAAGAAATAAAGTAAAATATATACAATCTGTTAATATATCTGATTGTATATTTTGCCATTGTTCTGTTCTAAAGAAATATGGTACATGACATAATAAGAGCGGTAATATTCAGCGCTTTCTTTGCAGTAATTGCAAAAGAACTTTTTCTATCAATATTGGATACCAAAAGATGAAGTATTCCCATCTTAACTATGATCTCAGCTTGGAACCAAGAGAAGAAATAAATTTACTCAAGACTATGAAGCTGGAAAACTGGTATTTTACTTGCTTACTTCCGCCATACCTATCTTCCCTTTAGCTTTAGCTAGAGTTGTTGTTGATGGTTTTCCTTTTACTTTAAGACTAGCCTTAAGAGCCTCAAGTATGTCTGTTGTTTCTTTAGGTTCTTCCTCTTGTTCTTTAATGATAACTTTTTGGCCTTTAGATTTAGCTTCTATTAGTTTTTCTAGCTCTCTGGCATAACTGTCAGAGTATTGGCCTAGGTCAAACCTTTCAGTGGTAAGATTTTCTACTAATATCTTTCCTAAGGATAACTCCTTGGAGTCGACTTGTTGCAAATTGCCTAGGTCACCAATTTCATCCATTGGTCTTATTTCATCCAAATATTTTAGCTGGTGCATCACAAGTCCTCTTTGATATGCTCTTAGAGCAATCACGTGCTCTTTTTCTCTTAACACTACTTTTCCTATTGCTACCTTCTTAGTCTCATTTAGTATCTTGACAAATAAAGAATATGCTTTGCTTGATAATGTGGCACTCTTTTTCTTACCAATGTCAGGTCCAACATAATAGTTCTTCTCAATGAAAATAGGATCGAACTCTCCTGATTCTATGAACTCTTTAACCTCTATTGTATTGTTTGTCTTGAGCTTAATTCTTTCCAGATCCTCTTTCTCTAAAACCACATAGTTATCTTTTGAAGTTTCATATCCTTTTTTGATTTCAGACCATTGGATTTCTCTTTCTTCTACAGG
>JBKPMK010000279.1:0-1351 GCA_046732115.1 Thermoproteota archaeon | reverse complement strand
AAGCTCAAAATCTCCAGGTTTCTGAAAACCCGAAGGGTGGAGAGAAAACTCAAGCAAGAAGAATCCATCTATAACTACAAACAATCTTTTGCTGCTAAAACAATGAATTACTTGGGATAGAAAACTTAAGATGCTCTTCTCTCGTCAAACAACAGATGGTATCTAATTATTTCGGATAGATTGATTACCATTCATTTAGATTGGAAGCATATCCTCAATATATTCATCGATATGTATTGTTTTTGCAGATCTTCGTATGACATAAATTGATACCATATTAGGTGGGGTAATTTTCTTTCATAGTTTAAATATATCCAGAATTAACTTTGGCTTGTGGCTAAAGTACAACACTATAGAGGATTGAATACAGATTTAGACAAGTTATACAATAGCATAAAGCAATTGTTGCAAGACCAAAAAGATCTACAAATAGTTTCAGAATATAAAGGTACAATGAATGCTATTCCTTTAAGAAGTATTGTAGCAGTCAATAAATCTCCAAAAGTGTGGATTGGTTCTTTACGCGAAATTCATGTCTCTATAACTGGAAATCCAGATGACTATGCAGTAGAAGTTGCTTCTGGAGCATGGTTTGGTAGTCTTGCATGGCCAGGTGCGGTGGGGCTTGTAGTTGGAGGACCTGTTGGTCTTGCTGCAGGTGTAGCTGTAGGAGGAGTAATGGCGTATGAATTTGAAAAGCACGTATGGCAAAAGGTTCTGGAAGTGATAAAGAAAGAGAGCGGAGTTCAGCCAACCATAGACTCAGTAGACCATTATCATAATTAACTTTTGGCCCAACAATGAATAACTTTTTTTGTATACATCATCCTCTTTGTTAAGGAGAAAGCTTATTTCTGATAGTCAGATTACTTTAGTGTTTGTCTATGAGTAAAACAGATAGCGTTTATGATCTAGTTGTGATTGGGACAGGTGTAGCAGCATCAACAGTAGCCTGGGAATGTCATTCTGCTGGTTGGAAAATCGCGATTATAGATTCACGTCCATTTGGTGGTACATGTGCTCTTCGTGGTTGTGATCCAAAGAAAGTATTGGTCGGCGCAGCAGAGGTCATTGATTGGAACCATAGAATGGGCGATAAAGGCATTAACAATACTAAAGACGTTCATATCAAATGGCCAGAATTAATGCGCTTTAAGCGATCCTTTACGGAACCAGTTCCAAAAGCAAGAGAAGATCAGTTCTCCAATGCGGGAATAGACACATTCCATGGTCATGCCCGCTTTACTGATGCAACTGCTATCAAAGTAACAGAAAAAGGGGTTACTGATCATATGCTTAATGGAAAACACATACTTGTAGCAACAGGAGCAAAGCCCGCTAAACTCAATAT
>JBKPMK010000278.1:0-2786 GCA_046732115.1 Thermoproteota archaeon | reverse complement strand
CTCTAGATGAGATAAATCTCGATGAGCATATTGATCAAGATACTAGTTATTATTGATCCCAAGTCTGATGCCGCCAAATTACGTAATTTTGCGACAAGTATTTCTGATGACTTAGTTCAAAAAACAAAATCAATAATGAACGATGTAGAAAAGTATGGTGATAATGCGCTTTTAGATTATACAGAGAAGTTCGATGGGATAAGATTGAATTCCTTAAGAGTTACCGATAACGAGATCAAGGAAGCTTATAGCAGAGTGAGCAAGAAGCAGATTGAGTCTATAAAGATAATGAAACAGCGGTTAACAACAGGTGAAAAGGTACTTTTGAAAAATCTCCGAGGACTTACGATTTCGTCAGCAGGCGTAAGAATACAACGTATTGTTCAACCAATTACTAGTATAGGCTGCTACATTCCTGGTGGAAAAGCGCATTATCCAAGTAGTATCGTTATGTGTGCTATACCTGCAAAAGTTGCCGGAGTAAAGAGGATAGTTGCAATATCACCTCCTTTAAGAGATGGAACGGTAGACCCTCTTACTCTGATTGCTGCAGATATTTGTGGAGTTAATGAATTTTATAAGATTGGTGGAGCACACGGAATTGGTGCACTAACTTTTGGAACTAATACCATTGACAAAGTAAACAAGATCATTGGCCCAGGAGGAATATTCGTTACTATCGCCAAAATTCTTGCTTCTAGTAGGGTTTCGATAGATATGATAGCTGGTCCTACCGAATTGTTGGTATATGCAGATTCTAAGGCTGATCCGAAACTTGTTGCTTTGGATTTAATTTCACAAGCTGAACACAGTTATGATACATTATGTGGATTAGTAACAACAAGCGAAGGGTTTGCAAAGAAGGTAACAAATGAAATCCAGTCCATAATAGAAAATAATATTATTGAACGTTCTGATATAGTCAAAAGAAGTTTAGAGGAAAATGGATTTATTGCTTTATGTAAAGATGAATCCAGTTCGACAGAATTTATAAACGAAATTGCACCAGAACACTTAGAAATCCTCGCAGCAAATGCAAGAAGTATTTCAAAGAAGATAAAATCAGCTGGACTAGTGTTAATTGGAAAATACACTCCATCTTCAGCAAGTGACTATTGTTTAGGTTCTAATCACGTTCTTCCAACGTTAGGATTTGGCAAATCAAGGGCATCCCTTTCAGTCCTTGATTTCATAAGAATGGTAACTGTAGTACAAGCGACAAAGTCAGGTCTAGCAGAAGTGGAATCAGTTGTAAAACAAATTTCAACTGCGGAAGGCTTAACAAACCACTATGAGGCTGTAAAGGAAAGACTTAAAAAATGACAAATTGGGTATCTGAGAAATTAAATATACTTTCTAGCTTTGCTAAATATACGAGATCAGAAAATGGAAATGATAGTCACGACTTCCTCAAATTAGATGCTAATGAGAATCTTGTGCTAAAAAAAGGATTTATTTCACAAATTGCTTTGCGAGCAGCAAAGAATACAGACCTTAGAGAATATCCCTCAGAACAATTCGAAGAACTTTATAGACAACTTGCGAAATATATCGGGATCGACAAAAAATATCTTGCAATAGGAAATGGCTCTGATCAGATAATTGAATTAATTCTGTCAACTATTGGCAGGGGCCATAGTGTTAATGTTTTCACTCCAACATTTTCTTATTTTATAAACCGTTGTGAATTGCATGGACTAACTGTGAATAGAGTACAACTAAATAAAAAAGACAACACTTTAAACAAAGAAGAATTCTTACAGTCGGCCAAGCAGTGCGATATAGTGTACATTTGTTCTCCTAATAATCCAACTGGTAATCAATTTGATAGGCATTCCATATTAGAAATTATAGAGGCGCTAGAAGATAAACTAGTTTTGATTGACGAGGCATATGTAGAATTTGCAAATTATTCCTTGGTATCATATGCCTCTACTAAATATGACAATGTTATCATACTTCGTACGCTTTCGAAAGCGTTTGGGTTAGCAGGAGCCAGAGTGGGATACTTTATATCAAATAGGAGATTTGCAGAAATATTCAGATCCACTATTCAATCTCCATATCCACTTAACAGTTTATCACTTACAATAGCCGCCGCAGTGTTATCTCAGTCTCATTATATCAAACAGACCATCAAAATGGTCAAAGCAGAAAGAAAGAGAGTATTTGATCAACTTGTCCAGTTCAACGGAATCAAAGTTTTCCGATCTGATGCTAATTTCATTTTCTTTGAGTCCTATGAAAAATATGGTACAATCTTAAAATCACTCAAAAGGGCAAAATTGGTTGTCAAAGCATTTGGAAATATTGACGATCGTAAAGGCTGCATTAGAGTTACGATTGGTACTAAAAACATGAATAATAAGTTCCTCAGATCAGTAGAAAAGGCAGTTTATGAACATTAACAGTCTTAAAAAGTTCCGTTTTTAGATCTATAAAATGCATTAGACTTGTGCATGGATAGCCCTCATCTGCTTTCACTATTAAATATTGCTAGTTGTTCGTAGATGAGTTTCAGATACTTGTCATTTTTCTTATTTGTTAGGATATGTATGATAATAGTTTCGAATAATATACAAAATATTTTCTTTTATGATTAGGGCATCTAGGTTTTGATATTTTAGTCTCTGTTCCCTTAATTCTTCTTCTAGTATTCTTTTTGAGACCGTTGTAAGCAGTTCTGTCAAAGCCAAAGAATCCTAGATCTGTTTCTGCCGCATCAAGTATCATTTCTTTATAGTTCTGAGCGAATCTGATGTCAAGGTGTTAAATGACAATGATAG
>JBKPMK010000277.1:0-8099 GCA_046732115.1 Thermoproteota archaeon | reverse complement strand
TTTGAATCTTGGCTCTCGTCAGTCGTTTCAGCAGCTTCTTCACGCAAATTCTCTGCTGGTCCTGAGGTCTCTGGGTCTGACTCTGCCTTTCCAATCTTCTTTTGGTCCTTCTGAGCTGATTCGATAGATAGCGGTTCAACGTATTGGTGTAGAAAGGAATCAGAGTAAGCTGAGTTGTCTAAGAATAAGTGATATTTGACATCAACCTTATGAAAATGATGCTATGGTTGTTGCAAATTATATACATTGAGGCACTAAGATGGTGGCCTACTGAGAATAATGTAATTAAACTTGGCTTTACATACTACTACTGTATAAATGGGAAGATATCTTTGTGTTCTTTAGTTCATGTAGTGTTTTTTCCTCAGCTTTTCATATAACTTAGGATTCTTTGGTCTTGTTCTTAATTTATGCCTGCAACAGGGGCACATTAATCCATTCCACTTTACAAATTGCTCACATATCTGACAACGTTTCTGTCCATTAGCATAATTATTAGTAGCTCTATAACGTATACATATTCCTTTACAAGACATTATATTATTACTTCTTTATTGTTATGGAATACCAATCGGATTATTAGTCTTAGATAACCAAGTTAACTTAGATTTGGCTATCCCGTTAATGCTATTTATCATTCTGTCATTATTTACTTGTTTATTATCTGAAATGAATCAATCATTGATTGTGCAGTTTGCAAGCATTTAGGAAACCTTTCAGGTGATGTGACCATATAAGCAACTTTGTAGAATTTTCCATCTAATATGGCGCTATATATCATACCTTTAGCATCATAAGCTTTAGATGATATAGGCTGTCCTGGTCCGCCAAAACTTTGAGTTTCAACAATTCTAATTGCACGATGACCTGAAAGAAGAGAATTGATAACATCTAGCTCAATAAGATTCTCACTAGGTGTCAAATGTGTCATGATAGTATTTGTTTTTGCTGCGTCATTCATATTGTATACTGCTATTTCATCCTGTGTTGCATTTTCAATTTGAACAAAGACAACCCCTACTCTGTCAGGTGAAGTAAAAGAAGTCACTTTATGGCCATTTATTGTATTACTTGCATTCACAGTCCAATTCCATGGGTACCTGATTGTAAAACCAAAGTCTGCATTAGTATAGGTAAGAAAACTAGTATTATTCCGCTGAGCCGCAGCAATTGGAAAGTTGCAAGATATAACGGATATCATCATTAACGACATAAGTGGAGACAACATCCAACGTGGCTGTAGTTGCAAGCACTATGAACTAGTACTGGTAAATATATAGAAATATTTCGGATACTCCTATTCTTTACCTTCTTGTTTTTGATAGGTTTATCAGGCATGTAACCGCTTTCCATCATAGACTTCAGCACTTCAGCACCATTTATTGCATCACTACCTTGTTGTTTGAATAGTCCACGATTTTTTAATAAGAATTGTGTAACAACCATACTTAGTTCTGGCAAGGGTACAAGAGGTATTCCAAGCTCTCGGTGCAATTTGTATAATATCCATGCATAATACTTCTTCCTTGTGGATTATTTTCCTTATATGAAAGATGGTAACCCATCTTAGCTTTCCTTAAAGCACAATATCCCTGCTGCCTTGTGAATCCAGAATCATGTACATCCTTCTTCTCCTCTGCCATATAGAGAAGCTTATTGATTCTTAACTGAAAGCATAGCAAGTAAATTTTCTAAATTCCTAATGTACGTATCATCTGCCATTCTATTATAGCTCCAATAAATAATATAATTGCCACTATTCCTATCTCAATAATAGTAGGAATAGCATATTTTCCCCATGAATTTCTTTTGTTTGTATCTTTAATTAATTGGTAACACAATATTCCACTTCTTGATATTGCGATACCATATGCAATAATTTCCAGAATTCCAAAAGGTGTAAGAAAAATCACTAGAGGAGAAATATTAGATAACGCAGGTGAAGCTTGTGCTATTGCATTAAATACCAGTCCAGTTGAAAATGCTGAAAAGCCTCCTAACGCAATACCAAATCCGGGAATAAACATTCCTAACGCTACCATGAAATTATTTGCAAATATACCATATTGATTAATACCTTTGATTTTTGTTTCAAAATCTTTTTTTATTAAATCTGCTTGACTAGTATTGATTTTTACGAGCATTGCACCGATAGAATAAGCAATTATAAACACAACGATGCCAAGTACAAAGAATAGAAATCGCCGTCTTTTCGTTAACTGGAGAGACAATAAATGATTCTGTATTAGTTATTGCAATTCAATCTAATTATGGTAACGTGTACATAATTATTGGATATATGTATATATATTAACTAATCTGTAAACTTTTCACGATAGGCATTATCATCAGTAAACCTATCAACATTATCATAATCATCTCTGAAATCTTCACTATATGTGTCGGTGAAATCTTCACAACAGTAATTTTTCAAACTTGACTAACACTTTAATGATAAATTCATTGTGCGTAGCTTTAATATACTTCATTAGGTCACGGACATTTATGTTTATATATTCGACGCAATTGAATTGTTGCACTTTAATGCGCTCACTATCAACGGATTGTTATGACGATATGCACCAGAGTGTAAAGAAATGCGAGTAGACCACATTGCAATAGCCGTTAACAATGTTGATGAAGCATTAAAAAATTATCAAAAGATATTGAATATTGACCATCTTGAAATGGAAATAGTTCCAAACGAGAAGGTGAAGGTTGCAATGCTAGAATTACAAGATACACGAATTGAACTTATGGAACCAACTGCGGACGACAGTCCAATAAAAAAATTTCTCATTGACCGAGGTGAAGGAATTCATCACATCGCGATTACTGCGGATGACATAGAAAAAGATGTTGCAAGAGCATCAGCAAATGGCATGAAAATGCTTGGTCTATTGCGTTCTGGCTCATATGGTCGCAAAATCACTTTTATTCATCCAAAATCTCTGAATGGAGTTTTAACTGAAATTTGTGAAGCACCAAAGAAAACATAGATATCTTGAAGTATAAAAGAAATCACGCGGCATTTTAGTAAATGTGATCGCGTTATCATCACACCCATATGTCCAGACGACATCTATTCGCGGTATTTGTTACAAAATCGATTGAAATTTTTATCAATGTATGGAGGTAGGTGCATATAGCTATTTATCTCAAAGGATTGCGACGTTGAGCCCAGTCTATTATTGAGCCATCGTACATACGTACATTCTCAAAACCTGCTTGTTTGAATTGCATGAATTTATGTGATGACCTCGATCCAGAATGGCAATAGCAGATGATTTCCTTATCTGATGTAATTCCGTTATTCTCAAAGTCCTTTTGCAATTCTTCCTTACTTTTGAATATTGAACCATTATCCCCTAGACCTTCTTCCCAGTTATGTAGTATAGAGCCGGGAATTCTTGCTTGCATATGTTCTTGTGGGCTTCTTGCATCGACAATGATTACATTTGGATCTCGTTGTTTTGCTTTGATCATATCCGCATCTGCTCTTATTGTGTTGATTGGGTTGGAATTGAATTTGACAGGGTTGGTATTAATAGTGATTCCAGTACCACGGCTAATTGGTAACCCCAACCTTTGCCATGCAGTAAATCCAATATCTAATAGCTTGGTGTTCTGATGCCCATGGTACATTAAAGTCCAAACTATTCTTGCAGCCGAAGGATCCATATTTTCACCGTAAACTACAACCGTCTTAGAATCATCTATTCCAAGATCACTGAAAATCTTTTCAGCAGACGACTGATCTAATACCAAGTTAGCGCCATTACCTGCCACTGAGATGACGTGTTCAACTGCCAGAGGTCTTGCATTTTTGATGTGTGCTAATCTATATGGTATATTCCCTCTGCTATCTATAATTACTGTTTGAGGGGAATCGAGATGAGATGCTAGCCATTTGCTATCTACAGTTATCATATTGCTAGATGTTTCTCCTTTTATTGAGGAGGGTCTTTTGCATATATATTTCTTGGAACTAACAAATACATTCAAGCAAAAATGACTTTGATATGCCTACTGTAGCAAATTCGTATGCGGTTTATTGCAATTCTAATTATTTGCTTTCATATGTAAATGCTGCATTGAATATCCGAAGCTGACGCTTTATTAATCCGTAAAATTGGTATTATTGAAGAAACCTGCTTATAATCTGTTTTAATTATATATATATCAATGTTTTACCACTTGACTTATCGTGCAATCGCTAGCCAAAATCTTATATCTTGGTCAAATTTTTTACTACTCGTCTTCGTAGATCGGCTTTCCGTCAGAACTATATTTCTTTACCTTTCTACCTGCATTATCGTAATTTTTCTTATCAGATGAGAAAGAAGATGGAGATACAGTGGGAGTAGTTGCGAGTCCACCTGATCTCATCCTAATGCCTTTTGATACAAAAAGCAGTACTGTTAGCCCTATCATAGTAGCGGCTGTTGTCACAAACATGAATAATTGATCAGCCATTTATCAACATCTTAGTATTACTATGAAATAATTAAACATGTCGTTTTATCTGCAGATTAATATCATTTTCTAAAATCTGTTATAACACTCAATGATTAGTGCCAAAAAATTTCTCTTTTATATTTGTAGCAACCGCCTAATCTGCATTTGTTATTCTATTAAATTAAGAAAAGTGTAAGAGAGACAACAAGAGAAATCTGCATGGGAAGACTGAGCCTTTTTCCGCTACTTCTAAATGTTTATGTGGATAAACGTGTATATATTTATATACTTAGGTATATATGTATGCGCTAGTACATACATGAAGCTACCAATTTTGTAAAATCCGTAGTTGAAAGTTTACCACCTATGTCCTTTGTTTTTTTGTTTTGCTTTAATAAGCTAATTATCACCTCCTCTATGCGCTGTCCTATATTGAATGCGTCTGGATCATTATACTTATCTGCTAACCATTCAAGCATCATTTTAGTAGATAATAGAATTGAAGATGGATTTGCAACGTTCTTTCCAGCTATGTCAAAAGCAGCTCCATGAACTGGTTCAAACAACGCAAAGCTATTTCCAATATTAGCCGCTGGGCCTATTCCTAAACCCCCTACTACCTGCGCTGCCTCATCAGATAATATGTCGCCGAAGAGGTTGGTTGTTAAAATAACATCAAAATCTTCAGGATTACGTATAAGATTCATAGCACATGCGTCTACATACATTTCACTACATTCCACATCACGATATTTATCAGCAACTGATCTACATGTATTTGCAAACAGGCCATCTCCTTTACGCAAAACATTTGCTTTGTGAACAATTACAACTTTCTTTTTTCTGTTACGTAATCTGGCTGCTTTGAACGCGTATTCCGCAATTCTTCTTGATGCTCTCTCTGTTGTCATACGTAAAGCAATAACTGTATTTTCATCTATATTGAATTCCCAACCTAGGTACACATCTTCAGTATTTTCTCTTATTGTTACCAAATCTACAGTTTCAGCTAGGTTTTTGATATTAGGATATGACTTTGCAGGTCTAATGTTTGCATATAGATCGAATATGCGCCTCAAAACGATAACTACGTCGGCAGCAGTTTCCCCAACAGGACCCTTCAAGCAAACATCAGATTTTTTTATTATGTCCAAACTAAAATCTGGAAGGGCTTTTCCAAATTTATTGAGTGCATGATCACCTGCATCAACCTCCTTTATCCTGAATTTGATTTTAGAATTGCTATCATTTATTGACTCGAGCACCATTTTAGCTGATGCCGTTAGTTCAGAACCAATACCATCGCCAATAATCAATGCAACATTATAGCGAGTCAACAGAAAATTGTATACTTGATATAGTCTATAAAACCTTTTAGTTTGCAGTTTTAGTTCTCAGAATATACCACCTTTCTTAGCATTACTTTGTTGATAGCATCTACCATTGCCTGAACGGATGCAACTACTACATCTTCACCTGACTTCCTTGCTGAGACGACATTACCAGTTTTGTCCTCTACCTTTACTGAAACTTCTGCCAAAGCATCAGAGCCTCCAGTAATAGAATCTAGTCTGTATTCACGAATCTTGATACTGGCCATTTCTACAGCAATCTTTTGTATAGCTTTCAATGCTGCATCGACTGGTCCCACTCCAATTTCGGAGGCAATGAAATCTTTCCCATCGGTATTTAATCTAACAACAGCAGTTGGTATAGTGTTCATTCCAGTTATGATGTGAAAATCGTACAGTTTGAATTTTTCTTCGAATTTGTTATTGTGCATTACGTCACTAGTTATCGATAAAAGTTCTGCAGTCGTTATCGACCTTCCTTTGTCGGCAACGTTTTTTTGTTTCTCGACGATCTCCTGTAACTGTTTATCGGAGGGCCTAATCCCAAAATCTTCTAGCATTGCCTTGATACCGTGTGCACCAGCATGTTTTCCAGCCTGAAGCCATCTTCTTCTGCCAACTATCTCAGGACTAATTGGCTCATATGTGAGAGGATTACTTATAATACCGTGCGTATGGATGCCAGACTCATGTCCAAAAGCATTTTCACCTATGATTGCTTTATTTGGCTGGACTACTATGCCCATTGTATTAGAAATGTACCTCGAAGTTTCGTAAAGTAATTCTGTTTTGATGTTGTGCTTCTTACTGTATAAGCACTGAAGCGCCATGACGAATTCTTCAAGAGACGCATTTCCGGCTCTCTCTCCTAAGCCATTTATAGTCACATGAGCACATGAAGCTCCAGCATCTATTCCAGAAATTGTATTAGCTACTGCTAAACCAAAATCATCATGACAATGCATACTGATTGGAATTTCATTATTTGTTTCTGCTTTTACATCAGTAACTATCTGAGCAATATATTGAGGAGTGGCATAGCCTACAGTATCCGGAATATCTAATCTGTCTGCACCAGCATCAGCAACTGCTTTAAAGACTCGTCTTAAAAATTCCCTGTCAGATCTTGTTGCGTCCTCTGCAGAGAATTCTACTTTCATACCGTGTTTCTTGGCATAATCGACTGACCATATTGCTTTTTCAAGCACTTGCTCTCTGCTCATTTTCAGCTTGTATTGCATATGTATGTCGGAGGTTGCAATGAAGGTGTGTACATAATTCACATCACAATTTATAACGGCATCAATATCTGCCTGAACTGCACGCGCTAAGGCACATATTTCCGATTTTAACCCATACTGCGATATAGTTTTTATCGCTGTCATTTCGCCATGGGAAACAATTGGAAAACCAGCCTCAATAACGTCAACGCCCAATTCATTAAGTTTAGTGGCAATTTGGATTTTTTGTTCCGGCGTAACCGATACACCCGGCGTTTGTTCGCCATCTCTCAACGTAGTATCAAAAATTCTTACTTTACCGTAATGATAATCATTTTTCTCTGCCATTATACTTCTGTACCTCTCGGAAGTGCAGAAACACCCGTCCTTGCCAACTGTGTAATCCCGTAATGGTCAACCAGATTTTTAAATGCATCTATTTTGTCTGGTGTTCCTGTAAGCTCTACAATGATGGTCTCTTTTCCTATGTCAAGTATGTTTGCTCTAAATATGGATGCAAAGCTGGTTATGTCCATTCGCGAAGCTGGAGTATCCGCTTTCATTTTTATAAGTGCAAGCTCTCTATAAACTGTTCTTTCTGTATCAAGCACTTTTACCTCGACCACATCAATTAATTTCCTAAGCTGTTTTACAAGCTGATCTAGGGTTTTCTCATCACTTTTTGTCGTGATTGTCATCCTAGAGAGATCCGCTTGTTCAGTTGAGCCTACTGTTATACTTTCAATATTGAAGTTTCGAGCCCTAAAAAGATTTGTTACCCTAAATAGCACACCAGGTTTGTCTTCCACTAATGCTGACAATATGTACAGTGGTCCGCTAGTTTTCTCATCATTGATCATACTATTCGATGAAGTAGACATAATTTTCGCATCATGCTCCTGTAATCATATCTTTTAGACCAGTACCTGGTGCCACAAAAGGGTAAACATCCTCTTCAGGATCAATTGGAATATCAATAACTGTAGCAATTTCACTTTTGATTCCTGACCTGATTGCCTTTTCTAATTCTTCGGAGGATTGTACTTTGATGCCTTGTGCACCATATGCT
>JBKPMK010000276.1:0-3738 GCA_046732115.1 Thermoproteota archaeon | reverse complement strand
GAAGCCTCAATCTCAGGCCAAAGTTCTGCGACCATATCAGGCGTATTTATTCTAATCCAATCAGCCATAGCTCTTTCTTCTGACAAGCTTTCTGATAGAGTAGCTATTGCATGAGCTGCATTCATCCTCTCTGCTAAATGTGTAAGCATATCATAGAGTATAATTTCAGCATTCTCTACTATCGCATCCTCTTTAGCTGCTATGAGCTCTGACTCTGCAGAAGTCATCATTCTTCCAAACATTTTTGTTAATGATCTAGGAGGAGTAGGAATTGGTAATTGTGCTTTATCCTTAGTAGCAGTGCTTTTTTGACCATTACCAGGATCGGAAATCAATTGCTTTAATCTATCCTGTTGTTTTTTTGTCTCTTCCAAATGTGCTTTAAGCCGTTGTCTTACATTTTCCATTTTTGTCTGTTTTATTCGTGATTGCAGTCTTTGTATTGCTGCATTTTCTATAGCTAATGCTTCATTTAAGTGCAAGGCAAGTTTTTGAGCAGATGTAAGCCGTTTTCCTTTTCCTTTTTGCCTTGAGGATGCGGAAACGTCTTTTTTTGTTTTTGTTTTGGTTTTTGTTTTTGCATTAATTGTCCTTTTCTTTGCCATCTTGTTTTTATTGACCTTGAAGTGTACTATAGCAATATTTGCTTTAACGGTTTGCTATTACGTCTGACTTTTTAGAATGATAGCAGCTAACGCAAATGGACCTTAATTTACTTTCAGGATATGTGGGGGGAGGCTTGAAGTGTTCGTATGGTCTTTCAGAAGAATATATCAGTCATTACTTGTCCAAAACAGGTTCATGAAAAATGTCTGCAGTACAAGACAGCAACGATAGAGTAACAATAGATCAACAACAGAAGCCATCCTTTAGCGACACAACAACAAATAGTTCCAGTATTGGAGGAGGATTTTTGAATATCAAAACGGGAAACAAAAATTGAAAAAAGAGAGGTTACAAAAACAAAGACTGTCAAAGTACCAATCAGTTATGAAAAACTATATGTCAATGGCAAGAAGTTAAGGTCCGTAGACGAGCATAATATATTATCTGCACTTAAAATCAGTAGCATAGCTAGTAATACTGGCAATCCAGACGCTCAAGTCGAGCAATCTGTATCAAAGAAAAACTAAATAGAAGATAGAGGCGAACTAGTTCCGTTGTTCTCTTCTTATGATGATGAAGGATCTGAAACCGATGGTGAAAAAGAAAGAGAAAAAGTAATAACTCTCTATGAGGAGCAGTTTGAAATTATCAAGGAAGTGGTCAAGGTAGCAGAAGTAGTGATCACAAAGCGAAGAATTACTGAAACTATCTAAGAGGAGAAAAAGTAAAGATAAAATATCCTGATGGAAGGTCAAAGAGACTTTAATAGTTTATACTATACTATTTGAAAAACGTACAAGAAACAATGTAAAAAGTAATTTCAGTGGGTTATATTATTTCAATCATAACAAGAACATCACAAGGTAATGCGGATAAACCAGTGCCATATCCTGTAGACTCATAAGATGACTAATACAATGGACGCTTGATAACCATAATACTGTAATCAGGATAATGTCAAATCTATCGACATTTGTGGAATGCTTATACAATTCCATTCCAAAACTATTTCATATTATAAAATATTCATACGTACACTATATTTTCCCCGCTTATCTGTTACGGGGATGTTTGTAGCTTGCTGCTAGCGACATTAGGGCAACTTCTAACTACAAGAAGTAGTATATGGAACTTGTGAACCAAATCATTTCTCTCCTATGTTAGCACTAACAATTACAGAATAAACAAATGCTTTCCCCGAACTGTTCATTCGGGGAAGCTTTCAAAGTTATGACTATTCTTCCTTTTGTCCCTATTTAGCCAAACTTTCTAAAAGTTAAAGCCTTCGCGCATAGATGTAGATTTTGGTTCTGGTAACGAGCTAGATTTCTGTTGTTGAGGTCCGTTTTGCGGCTGATCAATTGCTTGTGCACTATTTATGTTCTCTGGTTTATCTTGTCCGTGGTTAAATACTTGAGTGTAACAGTGCTTCAATTCAGATAGTGTAAGATCACCATCTGCTGCAGCACCAGATTGACACTTAGATAAACTATTCAAATCACTTTTAGATACACTATTGCCATTACTATTGCTATCCTGAGAACTTGTTCCAGAATTTGGAAGGTTAACTGTATTTGACATTGGGCCGCTTACACCGTCTTTACCATCAGATAATGTTGTATCTGACTTTTGACTATTTTTTTTTGCTGCAAATGCAGAGCCTGCAATACCACCACTTGCAACCATAAGCGATGAGGCTACGGCAATCGCAAAGAGAGCCGACATCATTCTTCTGTTATGTAACATTACCCTTGATCAAAAGGCTATCTTTTTAACAAATGTGAAAACAGGTAAGGTCTATTAGTTAGTATAGATACTTATTGAGTATATTTCTATCAACTGGTAACGATTGAATTGCCTATAATAGTAATTCTTATTTTCTATCATATGCTGCCCCCGAACTCCTCGTTTACCTTGACCCGCAATTATGAAATTCAGCTATGTACTAGATTGGCTAAACAAATAGCAGTGTTTCTTAAGCCTGCTGTACAGGCAATGTAGGTCCTTGCATTTGTTTTTGTTTTATTCTTAATTTTGCTTTTAATTTAAAAATTCTAGGTCCGTTTCTTAATCTATATCCACAGCAAGGACACCATAATCCATCCCATTTGATAAATATCTCACATATCTGACAGCGTTTATTTCCAGTATTATAACGACAAGAAGCTTTATGACGTATACAAATTCCCTTACATGTCATTTACTATCCATAAACCAGTACTGAACGTTATATCAACGTAATCTACCCTAATCTATCTGGTATGTCATACATCAAATAGTTATAGATGATTTTCCAAAAGGTGTTATGTATATCAGTAACAGTGGCCTGGTTGTACCAGTTGCCTTCTGACAACATCAAAAATAGTGATTGTGGAAAACAGATAGCATGTAATGGTCTTGCAGCGTTCTGGGCATTACAAGGTTGGGGAAATAATCCTGACCTGTATGGCCAAGAGTTCATTGAAAAGGTAGCAGGTTATTTACAAAGAGAGGTTAAAGCAAATGATACAGAGGGCAGAACATTCGAAGATCATATATGGGATTTTCATGGTTGGTCATTTTCTATTCCAACAAATCCGCTTTCTATATTCTAGGATTGCCGAACTCAACGCGGATATGGGAGTCTTAGAGGAGCACCGGATCTCATAAGCGAAGAGGCATTAGAATCGATTTTGCATATCGCACAGCAGGTCAACTATCACAATGGTGATCCACTTATCATGGTTTCACCGACACCAGTTTTTGGTTTTGAGCTTGCAGAAAAGCTACAAGGATATTTGGCTCATTTATCTGGCCCTTCGTCTTTAGCTAAAGATACCGGTGAAATACTTTTGTTTTTACACGATGGCCATACCTGTTGCTGTTCAAGGCTGTCGATAATAATGTTGCTTGTATTTAATTTTTGAAATAGTGTAGCACACCAAAAACACGATTCACAAATAGCAAACTGACGTTCATACTGATATAGTGGCTTCGTAGTTGTATTTAGCTATAATGTAAAAGATAGTCAACCATTAATATTTGCAAGTGGATTTAAAGGTGGAATTACAGATGTAAAAGTCAATCCATATGACGGCAATATGTATATTCTTACTGCAGGCGGATTCATATATAGAATAACTCCTTCTTCCT
>JBKPMK010000275.1:0-2551 GCA_046732115.1 Thermoproteota archaeon | reverse complement strand
AAGATCTATAACTTTCTCCGGGGAAACATCACCAGAGCAAATTTTTGTGATATATGATTCAACTTTATTCTCTGCTGTTTTGGTGCATATGTTTTCATCACAGGTTGTCGTCAAGGAGAACTTGATGCAGCAGTAAAGCAGATTGGTAAAAATGTTACTGTTGTTCAGAGTGACATATCAACGTGATATTGCCTCAAATTCTTCGTTCGGATATTTTAGTCAAATCAAGTGACAATAAAAAATTATCCTAATTCTTATATGCATAGGATAGTTACTATATTCTGTTGTAAGTATATGAACCACAACAACAAAATGCTTACGTTTGTAACATACACAGTTCTGTCAATATCTGTCATTGTAGGAGGAGTATTTTTTGTTCCAAACACTGCATATGCATATTCCATATGTAAATCAGTTGACAACAAGCTTGTTTGTGAGACATCGCCTGATGAAGCCTGTACCTTTTACGGCCCTAATTCAGTAGTATGCGGATCCCGCAACGCCCCAGCTATACCTTCTGGTTAGCAAATGCTTTTCTCTTTTTATCGAATAACCCGAAAAAGTCTGCGCTTATGGCGAGTTAAACCAAAGTGGGTTTACGTGGTTATGACAATAGCTATAGTAGCATCATTTTGACTTGGCTTTTAAATGACCTCGCTGAGATTCAGCTGTTTCAGAGAAATAGTATTCGGGGCAACTTATGGCCTTTATTCACTATTTACTGCTACTACAATGGTACAGCTTTACCATCACAGAAAAATCCGCCAGTAGGACCATCGTCAGGTAGCGTCGCAGCCCAAACTATTCCTTTTGCTCCCTCCTGTACTGGACGTCCGCCATGGCCACCCATATCGGTAGCTACCCATCCAGGATCAACAGAATTCACTAATATACCAGTATTTACAAGCTCTGCTGCAAGCTTTCTTGTGAGCATATTTAACGCTGCTTTTGAAATGCTATAAGCTGGTGTCCCACCATAATTTGTATACTGAAGTGAGGCTGCAAGGCTCGAGACATTGACTATGCGTCCATATCTATTTGCCTTCATTATGGGAATAAATACTTGTGATAGTCTCCAGGGTCCAAAGAGATTTGTCCTTAATGCATCATTCACAATCTCCAAATCTGCATTGACAGCTTTTTGCCATGGATCATAAAGAATAGCTGCATTATTGATCAACACATCCAATCGTCCAAATTCTTGATCTACCTTTCTGGCTACATTGGAAATACTATTCTGATCTGATACGTCAAGTTGGTAAAATTTTACATCAAGAGAGTCTTTTTCACTCAATTGGTAAGCTGCTGGCTGGCCTTTGCTCAAATCACGGGCCCCAAGTAGAACTTTTAAACCTAATTGGGCCAATTGTTTACAAGTCTCGTATCCAAGCCCACGGTTGCCACCTGTCACAAGAGCAATCTTCCTTTTTTTGTCAGTCATATCTACAATAATTGAATTTTTGGAGAAGCATATATCTACCCTATATCCAGCAAGCAGTAATTTTCTTATTAGTTTTTTGTTCTATTACATTTATGCTGTATACTGACGTACGTTAATGCTGGTGGGTACAATTGCTGCAGTTCTTCTCTTTAAGGTGGTCTTAGCTGATGAATCAGCAGAAAAACATGAGCATGTAGAAGCCAAACATGGTTTTGGATCTCTCCAGGATGTAAAATTCCATGAGAAGCACGGTTTCCCCAATTTGGATGTACTGGGTGACTTTGCATGTCAACCAGGACAAATTCTGGGAGCAAATGGTTTCTATGTTTTTAATATTCTAGACAGGTAGTAAAGACAGACTTAATTGTATTCATTACCAGTTTTACGATACTTTTGAGATATAGTTATCAGTCTACTTGTATCCTCTTCTCCATCTGTTGGATTACACAACTTGGCGATCTTCAATACATCTCTTATGTCTTTACTACCTGCTTTCCAAACCGAAGAGGCTATTTGTACTACTGTGTTCTGAGGTAATTTTTTAAGTATCCTGAGGGATATTGCTTCAAATTCCTCATACGTATATTCCGGGATCTCTAACACTGTGAATCTGCTGAGCAGGCGTTTACTCAGTCTCTCTAAACTGTTTGATGTTGCCAATATCACTATGTTAGCTTTTACAGTCTTTGTATTCCTAACCTTAGTGCTGGTAAATGCACCTCTTTCCATCATAGTAAGTAAACCTTCTTGATCTTTCATCGGCATCTTGTCAATTTCATCAATAATGATAATCTCTTTATGCTGATTTTCTGCAATGAATTTTTGTATTCCTGCTTTGGTGGTTGCAGCTCCTTCTGCGAAATAAACTTTGGACCGCATTAGCTTCTCTATTTCTAACATAAATAATGATTTTGCACAAGCAGGGGGGCCCGTTAACAATGTATGAGCCCTCTCAATAGACTCTAATGTTCTTAGCACCATCTCTTTTATATCATCTAGTCCTTCAATATCTGAGAAAACTCTGAGGGCTCGCTCTCTTACTGCTTCAGGCTCGGGTGTTTCATACACAGGTTTGTGTCTTTTAAGAAAACTAAACATACGTATAGTCAT
>JBKPMK010000274.1:0-6967 GCA_046732115.1 Thermoproteota archaeon | reverse complement strand
AAAACCAAGTCTACCATATGTATATATATTCAATAACTAGTGAGATTATAAAGATTATATAGAAGAATTCACCTTTCAACACAAGCACGGTTAATGAAATACCTTATGGTCTTCTCTTATTAGAATCATTTTTTTCGATATTGACTTGTTGAGCTCTAATTAATAATCTCTAATGTTTGGCTGTCTTACCATTACCAGGCCTATTAAGATAATTTTTACAACAATCATCTGAACAAAACCATAGAAGTCCTCTAAAAGAGCTAGAATATCGCACTCCCTCGAATAGATCGTTGAACACTTTATTACATGAATTGCAAGGAACGTACATTATTTTATCAATATGTGTTTGAGCAATATTCGCTATAAAGCCATCTAAATGATTGCTGCTAGCTCATCCAAAAATTTTACCCTACTTGACTTTAAGTCGAACCTGGAGAAATTCCCACCTAGGAATAATTGTTAATAGTAGTACTACTATTACTACCTAGGTCTACACTCCTTATTTGTGAATTCTCTGCATTTTCAAAGCTAAGTAATGGGAATTATTGTAAGGCTAACTTTGGTACTCATGCGACTCAAGTAATAATGGATGCAGTTGATAGTTCAAAAAGAAAGAAGAATATGAGCAGTAGCTAATAAAGATCATTTTTATCAAAGAGGACTATGCATATATTCAGACTATTATCTATTCATGCATATTGTATCGAATTTATTCATCATTTAACACCATTTTTAATTAAACTCCATATGGTGTCATTAAAGACGTACACCAGATACATACCAATTACCATGAGGCGCTTCTTCGAATAATACTACTACATCCTTCTTCTCTACTCCCAGTATTTTTACTGTATCCTCTGTAATCGCTTCTGCTAATCTATCTTTTTCCCTTTGAGACCTACCGCTATATAACGCAACAGTAATTATTGGCATATAACAAAGGAATATGCTATAAAACTAATAGATAAGTGTGATAGACTAATCATTTGCTCAACGCACGAATCTGAATGAGTTTCGCCTATTCAACTAACCTGAGTCATAATATACACTACATAATTACAAAAGAATCTTCTTCGTTATTATGCACAGCCATCACAATATTCGGTTCCTTGCCAGAACACTGGACAAAGAGGCAACATCATATACCGACATATTCGATGCATTTAGGCTAGCGTTGAAGTTTTATCATTTGGAGATAGCAGCGAGTAACCAAGATTTGGATGATTTACGAATAGACAATTCTTCTTGTCTAAGGTCAGATTTACTTTAAATACTTCACAGCCTATTAAGGGTTCTTGGCAAGTCACAGACTTATTCGGAAAGATCATCTAGTGCTTATTGTTGTGATAGCTACTCTTGTTATCACAAGCTCATCAATCAGTAACTATGGTTATTTTGACTTTACTAAAGTAGTATATGGTCAACCAGATCCAAACCAAACGAATTCCAATACTACAAGTTCGGTAAATACGCAAAATATCCAATTAAAAAAAGTCCATGTAGGAGATATAGATGTTGCGTACAAAATATTTGGTAGAGGTGACCCTATAATACTTTTCAATGGCGCTTCTGATAGCATGGATGCCTGGGACCCGTCCTTTCTAACAGGTATTTCTTCAAATCACACAGTGATTGTGTTTGATCAACGTGGAATTGGAAATTCAACAGTTGGTTCCAAACCATATACTTATCAGCAACTAGCAGACGATACAGCTGGTTTGCTTGATGCTCTGAAAATATCAAAAGCAGATGTTATGGGATATTCTTTGGGAGGACATATAGCTCAGGCATTTACAATTAGCCATCCAGATAAGGTTAACAGGTTAATACTTGTTGCTTCATCATGTGGCGGAAAAGATAGCATACCTAAACCACCTGAATTTAAGAAATTGCAAGCTGATGTTGTAAACAAATCTCTATATAATATTCCCATTACTGAGGAACTCAAAGCGCTTTCCGCTGCTTCATTAGGATCAGGATGGATTAAACTACATCCTGAATCTGTTGAGATTCCAGTAAACACTACATCATTACAACAATTGAAGCCTGGTTTGACCCCTGAAATAGCGGAAAAGCAGAAAAACCTAGGTATTTGGGAGAATACCAACTGGAGTGGTGCTTGTGATGAGGAAGCGAAATTGGCAAAACCCACATTGGTCATAACTGGAACAGATGATAATAACTACATGCCGCATGGAAATGCTTTAATTCTTGCAAGTAAAATTCCAGGAGCCTGGCTTGTACAGATCAAAAATGCTGGGCATGCAGTGATGAATCAATATCCAGAAGAGATTGGTAGGATATTAAACACATTTCTATCGACTACAACATCCTCTAGTTAATGATGACGGAGGATGTCCGTCAGATGGACGTCATATGAGCCGTCAAATGGCTGTCATTTGGATTGGAATGGAATGGCAGGAGAAGCAGAAGGACAACAAGGACAAACTCATTTTATAATCAAATTTATTAATGAAAAATCGAACAAAATTCAAGAACATATCGATTATCGATTTGTGATTTATGATCAGCAAAACAAAAGCGTATTTGAACAGGGTCTTCATTCTGGTTGGGGAGTTGAACAAGCTGCATACAAGTTTATAGCACCTGGCAATTACAAAGCTGAAGTCACAATAAATTACATATTATTTACGCCAGTAAAACCTGATGTAGGGAAATTCAATATTGTTGCTTCAACATGAGATAATATATAGCCAGCCTATTTTTCTTTTTGGTCATATATGTTCTTATGCCAAGAATTGGGCCTTGGTGAAGGTTCCGCAAGAACATTGATCAAACATCCAAAGTTGCTATCTGAAACTAGCTAACAAAAGCATCTGAGGATGATGGGGCAATTTTGTTTGTTTCATGCAACTTGAATTTATCCCACAATACGCCCACAATAATTCCTAACACTCCCCAAAATATGCCAATAGTGGATATGGAAGCAACTCTAAAGCTAATAATCAAGTCTGTTGGAATTGTAGCTTTGTCAGGGTTTGGCGGGAATACAATATATGCACTAATCATAATTACTGTGTATATTAGCGGAACTATCAACCATATGGGCTTCTCTGGGAAGTATATCTGTAACCTCCTATATGAGAATGCGAGTGCCAAAGCACTAAAGCCTGAAACTGCAATAAAACCAACATACAACATCTCTCTATAGTATATTGTAGATGGATTTCCTACTGCAGGCGGATTAGCAGGATATTTCAGTGCAGGGATCAGAAATATTACAAAGAACATTACAGCTGCTAAAAATAATGCCTTCTTCTTATTAGTAAAACCTGGTAGTGAACGTCTACTATACACAAAAACTATTCCAAATAGTGCAGATAATGATATTCCATACATTGCTGCCGCAACTACCTCTCCTCCTTTTTGCCATATACGATATTGGGATTGTTGTGCGGTATCGATGCTTTCACCTCTTGCTATATGCTGCTGCGTTTCAATGCTTATAGCTCTATCTATGAATGGTTCTACAACAGCCTGGTTAATTAATCCAAGAACAATACCTGCAATTACTCCAGAGAAAAGGGTTATAATAACAAAAGTCAGCGTTTTCAATTTTATACTACTAAATTAGTTAATTAAGAAAAAATTACGTGGCTTAGTCTTTGAATCTGCATTTATATCAGTTTTATTTTTTATTAATGGCAAGGAAAACCTGCAGCGTGTCTCAAATCGTGGTTAAACTCATGTATGAACATTAACTGATCATGATTCAAATGAATCCCCATGGGTGCAACTAATGCTTGTACCAGCTGGCCTTGATCGTATCCTACTACAAACATACTAAGTACGAAAATCCCAACTAATATTCCAATGGCTACTTTTGGTACGTCGCTACGCTCCTTAGCAACCTGTTTTATTATAACTGACATTTCTGTATCCCTAATTTTTGATAATGTCATAGTATATAAGCGATAGGTTAGTTTATCCAACTCTCCTCTTTATCTATCAATCAATATCATTTCAAGTACAATTAAATGCCCAATGGTGTTTGTGTTATTGTATACAGATATACCAAAGCGCGTTTAAAATATGCATACATATGTTAAAGCATTAACAAAAATTGCAAGTAGATATGCTCCAAGTAGAATACTTTCCTTTGAATTAGTCCATATTTTCAAGACGTTTCAGCTCTTAGATAAGAATGAACATATAAGCAGGGTATTATTATGTCAAGAACTAGCACTTGGGGAAGGTTCTGTAAGAACATTAGTGAAACATTTGAAGATGCAGAATCTAGTAAAATCTACAAATGGTGGAACTCGATTGACAGAAAAAGGAAAGATACTGTCATCGGAACTGCTACAATCAATCCCATCAGAAGCTAATATGCCCAAATGTTCAATTGCATTGGGACAATTCAATTATGTGATTTTACTCAGAAAATATGGTTTTGCTATCAAGTCAGGAATAGAGCAAAGAGATGCTGCAATAAAAATTGGAGCAGTAGGTGCTACTACATTGTTATATAAGGACCGCAAATTTATCATGCCAGGTGCATATGACAATAAGAATTCTTTGCAGAAAGAACCACATGTTGTTAATTTGTTAATTGTTAAACTTAAGCCAGCAGACGATGACGTGATAATAATAGGTAGTGACAATAAAAGTTTAAGAACTGCAGAATTTGGTGCAAAAAATGCAGCATTATCTACTATAATGGATCATGAAATACATAGAGAATTTGCTAATTAGTGTTTAAAAGTAAAACATGATGTGTCGACCTTAATCCAATAAGGATTCCTTTCCTTTAATAATAGCTTATTCACTTCTGCTGAGCAATAGCGTGGTGATGTTCCTCCTCATTCCACTCTACTTTATATGCGCTTTAAAACCATTGACTAATTTAATCTAAAATTATCGATCTGTAATTAAGACTAGTGATATAACAAAATGGAATTATCGTTTGCTACCGCTGCTACTGACTATTTGGATAGTTCCCTTCATTGTGAATGGTAATGAATGTAATACTAGCACTCATGTTTGGTGGTTTTGTAATTTAGTTTTGTTTGTCCAGCACGCATATTAGGCTTTCCTACTTCTAATATTAGCCTAGCTGGTGATTCTCTAGAAAGAGAAATGTATAACAATTTAAAAAGAGTGAGTTTCATAGATGTAAAATAGATTGCTACGCTGGTAATGTGCTTCCAAAGTAAAATAACTTTTTTTATTTCTTTGAATGTCATCAGGGTATATATGCTACAGCGAATAAGGAAGTCTATGTATAAATGTACTTGTTACTGCTTCTTTGCGATTTCTGTTTTTATCATTTTTTTTCGCCATTATCATCGTTAATATTTCGCTTTCAAATGAGATAACGATACAAGGTACAACATCAGAAATTTATGGCACATCTAATTTTGTATATGCTCAGCAACAGCAAACTATTCTTTCCACTGTCAAAAATCAGCAGTGGGTTGATAAACAATCAAATACTAGAGTTTTATTCACATATTCACCCGAAACGCCATTAGTGGGTGCGTCCACAGACCTTAAGTTTAACATAGTGGACTTAAAGAGTGGCACAGCTTACAGAGATGTTTTTGTAAGAGTTACAATACTTGACGGGCAGCAACAGCAACAACAAAAACAAGTTCCTCTTAAATTTTATAACATAACAGCTCCGAATGGCCAATTTTCTATAAAGCACAAGTTTGTCTATGATGGCATATATCAAATTATTGTTAAAGTGAATTCAAAGTATTCTGCACTTACATTAGCATCGTTTAAGATAATAGTTCCTTTCCAACCCTTTGGTGTTATTAATATTAATCATATTTTTCCGCTACTAATTCCTGCTGTATTAGCAGCGATAGTTGGTGCCGTAGCTATATTATTACTTATGGTAATAATAGCTAATAAAAAGAAATGATAAGAAGATGTAATTTTCAGACTCAACATTTCAGTGCTCATAAGAGTCAATGGTAATGTGGTTAGACTGTCGTGTACCTAAGCAACGATCATAGTGGACCTGCAGAATTCAAGTCGGTGCCTTTTGCTTGTTTCATTTTTTTGTATGCTTGAGGTGTTACCACTGTAAATGCCCCAGCGAGCAAAGCCAATGGAATTGACAGATAAATTGCTTGTTTATAAAATATCAAGTCTACTGTTTCAGCAGTAATTATGCATGCTGTTTCAGCAGTAACCAGTATAATGAGACTAGTCTTCAATATCTCACTTAGGTTCGGTTGACTTGGTAGCTCCTTCAATTTCCTCAAGCCCAAGCCGAAGTTATTGAATGTTGTAATAATATTTGAAAGGAAGTCTTTGCTTGTGTCTTGCTCTAGTACAGAACAACAGCTATCAATTCTATCTTCTGCGGCATATCTGTATCTACCAAGGATTGTTACAAAAGTAGTAAAAGTAGCAAGGCAATAGCCCATTGTATAAGCAATAAGAATTCCTAAGTGATTGAATCCAAGGATATATAATGCTGTATTTTCGCCAATTTCAGCAGCAGCGATGCAAAGAATCTCAATACCAAGCGCTGCAGCATACAAACTTTTTACATGTACGAAAAACTCGTATATCGATTTTTTATTTTTTGTCCTTAGCTCTGCTGTGGCATTATTGCGTATATCATTATTGCAGACTCCCTTAGAGCAGCAATCATCATCAGTCATAAGCGAAATCCTCATTTTTGTTGCATAACCATGGTGAATTACTGTACAGCAGCAAATTTCTTTTGTACAATTTTGGCAGCGTTGATTAGTGTTGACTACTCCGCATTCTTTGGGAGCACATCGACATTCTGCGCACTTCATGAACTTGCTTCAGTAACTATCAGAGCTGGTTGACATAAAAATCTATTTGCCATTCTATTTGTTTTGGAACAGATCATTGTCTTGATGTAAGTGTTATACTAGTGTTATACTACATTCGACGAGTGTACCATAAAATCCATTTATTTTTCAGGTTTACCATCTCATATCTAGTTGGATATAAT
>JBKPMK010000273.1:0-6337 GCA_046732115.1 Thermoproteota archaeon | reverse complement strand
GAAAATCAGGCAGAGATATCCCTCGTCAAGTCTGGTTTGTACATGAAGGCAGCAACCTGTATTTGCTGCCAAACCATGGTTCGGATACCAACTGGTACAAGAACTTCCTAGCAAATCAAACATTGAAAATCTCTGTAAGTGGTGAAGAAATACCTGTGACAGGAAAACCAATAACTGAGAGCGGTAGAGTTAGATATGTTATGAGTAAATTTAGTTCTAAGTATGGCGATGTAAGAAAGTATTATCCGAAGCCAAATGTAGCTGTTCAAGTCTCATTTTGACAACTTCGGCATAGTAGTATGTTTGCATACGTGCGAACGTTACCACAAGAAGATGATACGTAAAATAAGTTAAAGTTTATTAGATAAAGAAGAAGGGTAAGGGTTCTGAGGAATTTTAGATAGATTAGAAAATAAAATGTCTAACGGCTGCTAAATCACTAAGATATACATCTTAAATGACTAGCAATATTTCAAAAGTGTATTATAATAGCATAGTTCTGCAAAATGCAGTAAAAGGAACAAAAGTTACTCTCGTATCATTTTGCTGTCAGTTTGTTAGCTTCACCCATGTATCCTTTGGTATAACCATCGCAACAGTTTTGGTTACCAAATCGTGAATCAACCTCACTATCGCAGTCAACACCTACTACCGGACCTGAACCAAGCTTGTTATCCTTAGCATCCTTTTCTGCATCTGATACCCCATTTGAGAATCCTTGGCTGAACTGCGGACTTGAACCACTACCACTATTTTCACCAACATTTGAAGCTACGGATGAAGATTCACTACTGCATGCGTTAAACCCTGCACTATAACCACTCATAAATTCCTGTGTGTGAAATTGTGGACCTCTTCCAGGTTGATTGATATATTTTGCAGAGAATATTAGCTTTGCGTCACTACAGCCATGGTCATGCCCAGCTTGGTATGGTGTCTGTTTTGCCATTGCATTATATATTATTCCTAAAGAAGCAGTAAATATTATTATCAATGTTGCTGTAATAACGAATCCCGTTTTCATATCTCTTCTTATCACATATAACGACAGGTTCGAAAAAACTAGTTCTTAGATTAATGCAGTTTTTGCTATCGTATTTATCCTCCTTTGCCACTTAAAGCTTTGTCTGCTATGTCCAAATGCATTAATGCTCCTTGATTATCACCAGCCTTCAATGCTTTGATACCTTCGTCTAAATGCATCTTTGCCGATTGGTCAGTAAGACCTTGGTCTGCTGCGCTCAGATGCGTCAATGCTCCTTGTTGGTCTCCGGTCTTCAATGCTTTAATTCCCTCCTCCAAGTGCATCTGTGGTGTCATTCCTTGAGCAAATGCCGGGGCGCCAAAATCAGCTTTGGCTAATACAGATATTGCTAATGCTGCGGAAACTCAATACTGTGTTCTTTGTCATTAAAAGAACCAGCCTCATATTTTATATAAATATTAGTGGTTAATACGAGTAAGTTTTTATTCATTTGAATAAGCGATAAAGATAGCTTGAGTGAAAGCTTGAGAAATACATGTATTGGGACTTCGACAGTAGTTATTTTTCTGGCTGGCTTTTATCTACAATTTGTTATTATAAATCAATCACAAGCAATCATAAAAGACACATTGAATCTCCCTCTATCTGGTATCGGACATACAAATAGCAGTATCCTAACTGATAATAAAACTCAATCCTTCCACGTTGGTTATGAGACGCTTATCAACGACTCACATTCTCTTACAGAAAGTTATCAAAAAGAGATTGGCAAATGGCAATCAAAGCAGTATAACAACAAGACAATGGTTTTACTTACTGACAAGTATTTGCCGCAATTTCAAAAACTAATTAGTAGAGCTCAAGCTTTGCAGCCTACTACTATAAAATATCTACAAGCAAAGAACTTGTACATAAAATCACTTCAGTCTGAAATTGGAAGCTACATGCATTTGCGGAACTTTTTAGCAACTGGCAGCAAGACAGAAGATAACATATCAACACAACTGTTGTCCAATGCACTAAAATATGAAATTAATTCCTTTACCGCTTTTAATAATAGAACTGTAACTGATACAGGCAATAACAATAGCTACGGAAATGGAACCTTCTTGCCTGCATGAGAGAGAAAAAAGCACAATTATCGTTGCATACTGCATCTAGGTTTGCTTATATCTTTCTCGTACGCATACTCTATGTGCGTAAAAGGCCGCTGATAAGCAAACCGACGAAAAAAAACACTTACGCATATAAAGCAACATCCTGGTATAAGATACAGACAACTTCTACGGCTATCCGGTTTTGCAAATGGAGTACTCTCTTTTCATTTAAATAAACTTAAAATTCAAGATAGTAAGAGCCAAAAAGTTAGGATATAGCACTACAAGATATTATCCTACAGGATCACCTTCTGCATTCGACTCAAAGAAAGATTATTTTTTCTTACTTGAACATAGCAACTGCAGGTTCAAAGAAATTGTGCAGTATATAGAAAGAGCTCCATCTACAACATCCTTTCAACTTCAACATCTTGAAAATACAGGGATTATATCTGTTATGAGAGTAGTAAAAACAATCAATTTTATCAGTTAAAGAATAGATCAAGAATTATCAAAACAATCTCAAAATACAAAATTACATGATAACGAAATGACTCTAGCTTATAGAATTTGATTTCAACAAAATAAAATGAAATGTGCCCTTTTGTTATTTCATCCCATTATTAGTTGGCCTACTGCCGTCTTTATTATTATTTTCTCATTGTCATGTTGCCACCGCTACTAGCTTGCAAAGGTGCAATCTCATTAACACCTATCACTATCGAGCTTGTAGATGATAGCTTTATCTCAGTCGTCGTTGGATTTTGTATAGCTATGTCTTTCACAACCTCTCCTGCTTTAGAGGGAATATCTACATCATATATGCACATCTTTCCTGGAGTTGATAACGGCTTCACGAATTCAAGCTCTGCCGGTGTCAGGTTTATTAAACCATCATTTAGAGTCAACATAGTTAGAATTCTAAAAATTTTAATGAAATATCATGATATACTCTACATAGCCATCCCGTTCATGTTCATACCTTTTCCATTTTTCTGCGGTGGTAAAGTCTTTTCTATTTTCTCTAGGCCGGTGCCTTTAATCAAGGTCCCGAACATTTCATGATCGCTGACAAAGTGTCTATCTGTTGTTACAGGATCTATAATTAAACCAAGCACATGTTCTTTTCCCATAAGGTGTACAGTAATGGGAACTTCCTTATACTTAACTTCCTTATACTTCAATTGTGCATTTTCATAAATATTTCCAATTCCCGTTATGATCATATCGCCGCCTGCTATAATCACATTATTAGACCTGAAATCACCTACGGAATGTTCGTGTGTTTGCGATCCATCTGGTTTTACCATTGTAAAATTACCTGAAAATACAGACTTGACTCCAGCAGTATTATTCGAAGAGGAATTATAGACTATTAAATGCCATAGACCACCTTGTATCCAACTAACAGAATCATTTTCTATTTGGTTATTTGCAAAGTGACCTGAGGCTTCAATTATTTTTGATTGGGGCTGATTCTGTATTAATTGCTTTTCACTACTATTATTGCTATTGCTGCTGACGATATATTTGAATAGTGCACTTGACACCGGCTCTGTCTTTGGATGCATTATGATTGAAGGTTTATGATATGCAAATGTAGTCACCGACCAGGACATCAGGAAAATAGCAGCGATACTACATGCAAGCATTGGTATCGCAATTATCATAATTGTTCTTTGTTGCACAGCCAGTAAATTCATTTAATTTTCATAGCTAAAGAGGCTCAAATAAATTTTAGGCGGTAACTCTTATGACGTATCCCATAGCTGTAATTACTCTTCCTTGATGCTGAAATTGTCCCCATGCTTTATAGAGGCCAGGTTTTGGAAAGCTAGTCTTAAATGATATATCGGGCCCACCACGCCAATTGCCATCTACATCCTCAGTAGGATGCACATGCAGGAATTCTCTGAGGTCGCTACTAATGATAACAGTATGGCCCCCAGCAGCCATCAGAGGTTCCAAATTAGTTATGAGTCTTCCTGAACTGTCTGATATGCTAAACGTAATTTCCACATCATTTTGTGCTACTGTTTTATCTGGTATTTTCAAACTGATTTGATATTGGTTATCCAAAGATCTCTTGGTATATTTTTCATCATAAACAAGTTCTTCTGGCGTATGGACAGGCTGTCCCTCGACATTAAACTTAAGTGCTGAAAGTGTCTGATTACCTCCTTTTGGTAGTCGACCCATAATTTGTATTTGCTAGATTCAGGAAATGTGTGAGAAATGGTAAATGTGATGTGATCTGTACCAGCCAGCATTCTTGGATGAATATGTGCAAAGTAAGAAAGGTCTTCTGCCACGATTATAAGATGCATCAGCTTATCGTTGACAAGTTCAAATTCGTTGATTGGATCGCCTAGTTTCTGATCTATTATAGATAACACAAGTTCGGTACTCTTTCCTGCTATTGGGGTTATCGGATCAAATCTAATGTTTACATTATAGTGTACAGAGGATGATGAAGTTTGATTGCTTGATTGATGATGGCTATAATTTTGCTGCTTATCGTTTACTTGCGTATAATAGTTACTTGCATTATTGTTATTATGACTTGTATGGTCAGGATCTTTGTGAATTGTTTCGCTTATCTGATTCATTTTCATAATTATAGATAACAAGGTACATGTATAACACCAGACGTTTACATTGTAAAGGAATGTTAATGTTTAAACCCTTAAGGGATCAGCATAACTAGGAGTTTTCTCTCCTTCCTCGAATCGTCTTTTTATAGATTCTATCCTGCCAGCATATTCTTTCTTGTAACCGGCCATACAAGCTGTGCAACAGAAAAACCGCTCATAATTTGCGAATTTGAATACATACGGATCACCTAGAATAGGCCCATGACAGAAGTCGCAGTCAAGTTTAATTTTCATTCCTTTTTTGATATTAGAGTTTGCCGTTTGAAGTTCTAGTGCTTGATTATCATGTTTATGTTGTTCTTGTTGTTCTATTGCCCTAGAAGCTTCCGCATTTTCATCAAGTTCAGGTTTTCCTGTAGTGTGTTGAACTAGGCTAAAATCAAGAATCGGAGATACTGACTTTATGAATCCGACGTTGACAAGTCTCTCAAATCTTGCCTTAACAGTTGGAGAAGTAATTCCTGTATCGCGCGATATTTCTCTAAATGATTTACGTCCGTCCTTTAGTAATGATTTTAGAATAGAAACATCATAATCATCTAGTTGAAGTGGCATATATACTCTAGTTTATTTTTGCAGTATGCATAAATACAAATGTAAAGTCTACGCTATCATACATTTGCTACCCTCACAAACTTATAGCCCGATTTTTCTAGCCTATCTTTTATTTCCTGTTTAGTTACTATCACACTGTCTGTCATATAGTCAATGTCAAATTTCTTGACTGCTTGCTCATCTCTCAATTGTTTTTCTACAATTGGCTTGCATGATGCACAGTACAACCCAACTACCCTGAATAACGCCTTTTCAGTTTTTGTCATTGTATCTTGTGAGACTTTTAGTTACGACAGCTTGTTTGATATGTCTCGATCCACATAAAAGCACCTACTGCAGCAATCCATCTAAGTGTTCATGAGAAAATAACAGTCGTCGGCTTCTCTAGTGTGAGACCTTGTTTGGTATGGTTTTTCTCAACATAAAAGCACCAAGAATCAGTATCCAAATGAAATAGATTATCATTGAAATCCCTCGTAGGCCGACAAAATTAGTGTACCCGAAACCCACATAGGCTACCTCGATACCTCCAATAATGCAGAGTGCCCCGACAAGGACTCCAGCTCCACCAATCCATCTGCTAAGAAGCATACTCTTTACAATTGCGACACCAAATATTGCTGCAACTGCACCTTGAAGAAAACGAAAGATACTATTGGTGCCATATTCTAGCCATCTTATTCCTTCTGCTACTCGAAATATCATATCCTTTTCCCCAGCAGGAGCAGCAGCCCAGGAATCAATAGCCATCTTAAGAGCAATTCCGTCAACCGCCTGAAGAATAGCGATGGAACTAGCTGTCATTATTGCAACCGCAAAACCAACCCACGATAGGGTGTATGTTGTGCTCGATTCTGAACGTAACAGCACCGAGTGCAGGACTCCGAATCCGCCTCCAAAGACCATTATTCCTCCTACGAATTGCCCGATATGAATGGCTATCCATGAATTACTATTGACATATTCCATAAACACAAGAGGATACTTAGCTGGATCTTCTCTTGATGGATGGAGTATGGTCGATACGATTACTATAACTACACTTG
>JBKPMK010000272.1:0-1804 GCA_046732115.1 Thermoproteota archaeon | reverse complement strand
ATTATTTCCACTACTATCCTTCATTGGTTTTAGCATTGCCCAAAAATTTTGAAATGCTTTTCTATGATCCAGTACCCAATGAAGAGCGGCATTAGAAAAAATGACATCCACCTTTCTTGGAAGCTTGACATCTGTAAAACTAGACTGTATTATATCCACATTATCACAGGATTTAAGATTCTTTTTTGCTTGCTTTATCATATTGGAGTCAATATCTACGGCATAGACCTTTCCTCTTGGAACATGTTTGGCCAATTGCCTTGTGAGTTGTCCTGTTCCACAGCCGGCATCCATAACGATTTCGTCACCCCGCCATTTTCTCCATTTAATTACCCGTTGACCCCATCTGTACTGAACTAAACGTGAAACTTGATCATAAGTACTTGCGTCCCAAGAGCCTTTTTGGTATCTCAATATTCAAGTTCACTTATGTAAACTACGAAGCCAAGGTAAGGTGGCTTCGCATACAAAACATTGAAAGTCACCAGTTACCTTTGATATATCAATTTGCTCATCCTGCTTTTTGGCCGTCTGAGTTTTCTCATGCAGATGTACATACATACGGGACATTGGAATGTATCAAATGTTCCACTTTCAACTCACTATTTAAGTACATAGTCAATATCTGATCTAGTAGTAGATAGAAGGTTCATTGTTCAATGCCATGGGTAGAAGAATAACAGAAAAATCCATTAACCCTCAATGTTCAATGGAATCCTAGATAAAGAAGCCACATTACATAATGATATATTTGATGCTTTTAGGCTGGCTTTGAAATTTTATCACTTTGAAGAGAGAATTGATTAAGGTCAATCCTTCTCCATGCCAGGTCTTAGATATCTACTCCTCTAAATTATTAATTTATTTATTTGTCTGTCTATCTATTTTACAGTTAATACTGGACAATGAGCAAATCTTACAACGTCAGATTCAATATCGCCAAGAAGCATTCCTTTGAGTTTAGATGAAGTTCTAGGTTCAATAATAATTAGATCAATATCTTTATCTTTAGCATAACTTACAATAGCATTTGCAGCCCTAATAGAGGCAATAATATCTGTTTTTATCCTTAGAATATTTTTTTATTCCTACTGCTATTATCTTCATGTATCTTCTCAGTTATTTTAGTAAAATTAGACTGTGCCTGTTCCTTCATACCTTTTATATAGTCTGGAACATTTACATTATGCAAATTAGCGTCAGTTCGAATTATGTTAAGAATAACTAACTCAGCATCATAGTCTTGAGCAACTTTTATTGCATAACCTACTACTCTATCACTTGATGTTCTTGATTCATAGATTGGGACGAGTATTTTACAAAATGTTTTTCCTTCAGTTAATCTATGCATCTTGACTTTTCTCTATTTTATTATTCTGCATAGTTTCTGAAAAGTAATTCTCGCTCGTAAATGGCATGTAGTTGGAGTGATGAAGGACGTTTAGCACCCATATTCTACCACCGTGAGCTTCCACAATACTCTTTGATATGAATAAACCAAGGCCAGTACCTGTTGCCTCAGACTTGGTAGCAAACTTTTCAAATAGTCTTGGAAATATTTGAGAATCGATTCCAATACCTGTATCCTTTACGCTCACTATAACCAATTCATCGCCCTTATTTTCATGCTCTTCTTTTTTCATTAGTGCATCAGTTATTGATGATGCTATTAGGTTTGTATACCAAAAATCCAATGAGAATCTAAAATTCAATAACAACGATGAACAGGAGAAAGAAGAATCAAACGAGTTTAGATCAGCTCGAAAAGTATCTGGTTATGGAAAGCCTTTGTTAAGCTATCATG
>JBKPMK010000271.1:0-6445 GCA_046732115.1 Thermoproteota archaeon | reverse complement strand
TAATCTGACGAGCCTGCCAGCTCTGGAGCATCCACTTATGTATGTATAAGTACCGAGTCAAACATCAATGGCAAATTCTCTATCGTAGATCGAATTACTAAATTGCTGCATTGCTCGGGTACACATATTATATTATATACGTAGGAAGCTAATTGACTAAACTCTTTGAACTTGTTAATAAAAACTTCAGTGCCAATCTAAATGCATCAAATATATCATTATATGATGTAGTCTCTTTATCTAATACATTTAGGGCATGTTTTCTGCAATGATGCTAAATCGTTTTTGTAATTAATAATCTTTGTCTACAACATACGGTACAACGAACGTAATCATAAGCTTGTACTGCTGTAGATTTGTGCTGTATTTCTTTTTCTGATTAAAATAAAGGTCTAATACAAGCTCTTCTTTTTCCTCCCTAGTTAGTACTCCATTTGAGTCTACATTTGACTTCATAATTTCTCCAAGTCTTTATAAAAAAAATGAGTATAAAATAAAAACAAGTCCATTGTTACCATTCTCTATCTTATATTACCATCAGATTATCATTAGGTTACCATTTCCATCGTCTTGGTATCCATCAATAATCATGCTTTATCTTGTATGACCGTCTATCACCGTCTATAACCATGAAATTTTAGCTGAACTCAAAATGGCAGTTTATTGAGGACGATGGTACTGAATAAAAAATTTTTTGTATTAATTATTTAATAATAAACAGGATAACTTAGAACAATACTCCATATTTTTAAGGCATAGATGGCACATGGTCTAAATAAAAACAAAATATTGACACATAATATGCTACTTGCAAGGAATCCTCGTAGGTTTTAGTAATAGGATGGATTGGACTAAAATTTTGTATTGGACTTCAAAATTTTACAAAATTTTAAAATTTTAGATATCTTACACTTTGATAGATCCAAATCTATCTTTAATTGATATAGACGGCAAGATAATCAACAATATTGATTTGGCCGCAAACCTCACAAAACGCCGTAATCGAACTATAGCTGATGGTATTTCAAAACTAATTCTAATTGTTGAATCTAGAAGCGCATTACAATTTTCCATTAAAGACACAAGTCCAGATAATACAACGAATGGAACATTAAGTTCTCTTAAGCAAGCATCTAAAGATGACTCATCCCTACTGCTAAAGCAGACGATTCTAAAGTTAACTGGAAAGGAAATAGCTAAACTATTAAGATCCTTATTGCAAAAACAAAAATATAATGGCGGATAGAAACGGTGGAACTTCATATAAAGAAAGATCGATAGGACTCAAAGGGTTATTAAGAAGACTTGGGATTCTCACAGCTGCGAAGCTCGAAGAAAGTATACGCGAGACTAAAGATGCAATCAAGCATGATATTGAAGTGAATACACAACCTATTGATAAGTGGTCCGAATCTGTGCCTACGGAGAATACTTTTAAAAGGACTCACTTGAATGAGGATTTGGCACAAAGGATTAGACAGCAAATTGGAATTGACTGCGAAGCCTCCAAAATTGGCTCACTACAACTCGAGCACAACAGGTATTACAGTAACAGTTTTCCTATGAGCCCAAAGATAATTACTAACAGAGGCTGCATATTGGTAAGTGGCAAGAGGTTCAGTATCATACAGATAATTCAGAGAAATTAGATTGAGACAATGACAAGACACAGTCACGTAATATAGGTTCATAAAATATGGTTGAGTTGTAGAGTGCAAATGTATTGACGTTTACTATACTTGTGCGATTTACAATAGAGTACGATATCTTTGCCTCTGCCTCCAGATAATCCATCTATAGTTGTCATCCGCTGTTTCTAATGTAGAGTCTATACAGAATATTATAGGATAATATAAGCTAAAAATTATTAAATTCTTCGATAGATTGAGTATTTTAATGATAAAAATAAGTGGAATAAAAATACTGTCTGGGATTGCCATTTCGTCCGTGGTTGTTGCGTCTGTAATTTTAGCAGCTATTCAATTACAACAGATAGCCCTTGCTCAGAACTCATCAAATCCATTAGCGAAGGTCCCCGTTATAGGACAACTCATGGGAGGAGGCAAAGGCGGTAATACAACATCATCCTCTGGGAACACAACTAATTCTTCGTCCTCCTCTACCAACCAGAACTCATCAAATCCATTAGCCAAGGTCCCCGTTATAGGACAGCTTCTTGGAGGCAAATAAAGAAAAACCATAAAAATAGCTAGAACAGAAACAGTTCGATGTTCTGTTCCACCACCTCCAAGCACTAGAGCGCGGAAATAGACAAGCCTTCAACTGAACATATGTCTTAATTTATTTGTGTGAATGATAGTGACTAGGTCTTGGTACTCTTAATTTGCTCACTACTCGTTTTGTTTTGATCTCAATAGATTCAGAGCAGATCCTTCCCGGAACCATTCGATCTGTGATGGGTTGTAAGAATGCTGCAAATATACGGCATCAGTAGTTCCATTTTTGTGGCGTAAGTAACAACCCAAGCTTTTTTCGGATTGAAATCCTTCGAGTCCGACTATATCTAGTCGGTCATCTTCAAGTATTCTGTCATAATCATTTGGGTTCTCAAAAGTGAGTGCGAGTATGCCTTGTTTCTTTAGGTTGGTTTCATGTATTCTTGCAAAACTTTTGGCAATTACTGTGGCACAGCCAAGATACCTGGGAGTCATGGCGGCATGTTCCCTACTGCTTCCCTCCCCGTAATTTTGATCTCCTATGATAGCCCAGTTGATAGCTCTTTCTTTGTACTCTCTCGCTATATGAGGAAATGATTCTGTCTTGCAATTAAGGATATTTTTGCCGACCCCTACTTCTCCAGTATAGGCATTTAGTGCACCTAGAAGCAAGTTATCACTAATCTTGTCGAGATGACCTCTATACATCAACCAAGCTCCTGCAGGAGAGATATGATCAGTAGTACACTTTCCTTTTACCTTTGCAAGTACTGGAAGAGATACAAAATTCTCAATTTTCCATTTAGGAAATGGGTTGAGCTTTTGTAGCCTATCGCTGTCTTTGTTGATGAGTACTTCAATGCTATCTGGGTTCTTAGCCGGTGCTATATACACATTGTTGACATGCTGAAAGCCATTCTCAGGTATCTCGGATGCTATTGGTGGGGGATTTAATTTGAACATAGTTCCATCGTCTGCAATCAGCTCTTCAGTGATCGGATTGAACGAGAGGCTTCCCTTAAGAGCTAAAGCAACTATGATTTCAGGACTTCCAATAAAATTCATTGTTTCTCTTCTGCCGTCATTACGTCCAGGGAAGTTTCTATTGTATGATGTAACTATGGTGTTTGCTTGACCCTTTTTTAACTCCGGTCTGCTCCATTGACCTATACATGGGCCGCAGGCATTAGCTAGAACAGTCGCGCCTATTGACCTTATAACTTCCATCTGCTGGTCTCTCTCTATAGTTGCTCTAATCATCTCTGAACCAGGTGTAACTAGCAGTGGAACCTTTACCTTTAGTCCTTTTACTCTTGCTTGTTGTGCAATGCCTGCTGCACGCGACATGTCCTCATAAGAAGAGTTTGTGCATGATCCTATAAGCGCGACCGATATGGCATCTATGTATTTGTTATTTTTGACATCTTCTCCCATGCGGGATATCGGCCTTGCCAAATCAGGGGTATGAGGTCCTGCGATATGCGGCTCCAGTCGAGAAAGATCAATTTTAATTAACTTGTGAAAGTATTCTTCGGAATTTTTGTCAGATTTTCCTATCTCGTCTTCTATTTCGGCATCTTGCGACAACATTTCAATATGACCATTCGCAAGGTCAGCGATACTAGCTCGCTCTGTTGCTCTAAGATATACATCCATTCTCTCGTCATATGGGAAGATAGAACATGTAGCACCGATTTCCGCTCCCATGTTAGTTATAGTTGCCTTGCCAGTGCAACTAATTGACTTCGAACCAGGTCCAAAGTATTCTATTATTGCATTTGTGCCGCCCGAAACCGTGAGCTCTGAAGCAACGCGCAGTATTATGTCCTTTGGAGCCGTCCAATTGTTAAGCTCCCCTGTCAGGTATACTCCAATACGTTTAGGGTACAGAAGTTCCCATGGCATACCAGCCATTGTTTCAGCAGCATCTATACCACCTACTCCTACTGCGACCATCCCGAGTCCCCCCGCATTAGGAGTATGCGAGTCAGTTCCTATCATAAGACCACCAGGAAAGGCATAGTTTTCAAGTATAACTTGATGTATGATTCCAGCTCCAGGCCTCCAAAATCCAATTCCATATTTTCTGCATGCCGATTCTAAAAATTGATAGACTTCATTATTTTCATAGATTGCAGCCTTCGTATCGGATTCTGCCTCTGTTCTTGCCTGTATAAGATGGTCACAGTGAACCGACGTTGGGAGAATTGTTCGCTTTAGACCCGCTTGCATGAACTGAAGAATAGTCATTTGACCAGTAACATCTTGTAACGCGACTCTGTCTGGCTGAAGTAAAACGTAACTTTTGCCAGGTTCGGGTACATTATCCTTTTTCGCTGTCTCATTAACGTGTCCTGATATTATCTTTTCACTCAATGTAAGTGGGCGGTTAATAATTTCTCTGAATTCTAAGATTTTCTCTTGAGATTTTTTATAAACTGCTGATACCAATTCTGCACTGGTCAGCATTTCAGTATTTCTTAGCACAGACTAGATACCTACTACTGGTAGTAACAAAATGTGCTAATAACATTTTACCTGTCTGGCACCACCTATTTTACTACAAACCAAATAGTAATATACTGCAAGGTTAATCAATTTGGGTCGGCACTTTGTTGCTGGATAATCTGAGGATGCCCGCTTTCTTCCTTTAAAGAATTGGCTCCCATGACATGTACCAGTAGAAATAATTATTTCAGGTGTTGTAAAATGTTCAAGCAACATCAATTTACGGCTGCTAAGCGTGCGAAATGTGTGCGACTTTACGCAAGTTTTTACTCGTATTCGAAGCCTCGATTTTCCGAAAAACCTCAGCACACCTCATATTATCAACGTTCTGTTTTCTGAATGAATATATCTTTGTTGATGTTGATATTAATATATTATTGTCTCTTGCAAGCCAAGGATTGAGAACCTTTTAGATCAGTCAGTTATTTGTAATACTATGGTCTTAAATCTTATTGGAAAGTTTATGTTGAGTTGTGACTCGGGTATAATATTTCTGGTTGACTTTGACCTATATGCTTTTATGGTTATCGTCAATGCGTCTCGATGACCAACGACGAGTATATATCTCGTCCTTGAGGTCAAAGCCCTTGAACATCTTGAAATAGGCCTGCTTTACCTTTTTTTGTTTGTCAAATTCAGATTGGATCCAAAGTGTTTCGAATATAGAGAGGCACGATGAAACTGTAGATTCATTATTTGAATAAATCGCAATCCGCGTTGCTTCTTGAAAGGTTTTCTTCGTATCGTCGTTGACTTCAATTGCTAAAGAGAGGGACTGATCTATCACCAAAGTTGTTATTTTAGTTTGTAGCAGCTTTTTGATAAATTGGACATTGATCGCAAGTTTTTTTTGCCGAATATTTTTTTGTATCGTCTCTTCTGCTGTCTCATCGTCGTCTGTCTGTATTAGTATTTTTACCACCACTCCACGTTCTGAGGCTTCCCACAATAAATTTAATAATCCACTATATTCAGCCCTGTAATACGAATTGATTGTAGAAAACAATAGGAGTATCTCATATGATGCAGAGCGCAAAAGATCGGCAGCAATTCTTCGTATCTCTGAAGGGTCATGAATATTAGTTTTAAATTCTCCTTTGATACCTTTACGAATTTCTCTGATCTTTTCTCTGGCTGGGATTGCCTTGTTACAGAGGTTATCAAATAAATATTGCTGTGCCTGCACAAATGACTTCGAGTTACTATAGAAAAGCTGGGTTACTATCTGTCCCTTTCCATTGTCATCTAGCAGATAGCATAAATATTTGATTCCGTCAGAAATGATATATGTACCCTTGAGACTATCGTTATGAAAAACTTCCCCATGTTTCATCATGATGTTGCAAAAATATATGTTATTTTCAAAAATTTCTGTAACGAACCTTGTTTTTACACCCTTTGTTTTCAGGTATGTCAGCGAATTCCAAAATGACTCATCACGAACAAGAATAGATAGCCCAGCCGAATCTAAACAGAAATCAATTCTTTGCTCTGTATCCGAAATAAGCTGTAATGGCACCTTTGAAATGTCGTGCCTCTCATCTAACAGTTTGACGCCGTCAGATCCTGTAGTGTCAGTAAGCACCTTGATTTATGCTCATTATAAACTAATTAAAGCGGTGTTATTAAACATTCGGGTATTTGACTGGTAGATTCAGAGAATAAATTAATTTAACCTGTCGCCTCATTAAGACTCATTAAGAGAATGTTTTTTTAGCCATTGATACCTCAGTAATCCATTCGCATGTTACTCCGGCCTT
>JBKPMK010000270.1:0-1581 GCA_046732115.1 Thermoproteota archaeon | reverse complement strand
TGCTCCAAAATTACCTGCTATACCTTGGAAACCGATGATTTGTGTCGTACTAACCATAGGGTCAATGCATATATTAAAATTCATGGGAATAAATTTGTAGACTCTGATAATCTAGAATATAAACAGAATTTACAATATTCTCTTAAAAAATAGTCAAAGATAATTTAAAGTATAATTCCTAAATGTCATAATATAATATAATATAATATATGGAAAAAAGTGTTAGTCAATAAATATCTGTATTTCAGTTACCTAATAAACTAGTATTTGTGTTAATTACATGGTGATCGTCATTTGATAGGCATGCTTGAAGAAATGAATGCGCAACAAGTAAGGAAAAATTTAAGTAAAAATACGATTGCGATTTTGGTGTTTGGCGCATGTGAAAACCATGGCGACCACATGCCGTTTGGCTCAGATGTAATTGTGCCCATGGAATTGGCAAAAAGAGTTGCTAGAAAGTCAAGAAATAAGAATATATTGATATTGCCTGCCCTTGCGTATGGAGTTAGTTTACATCATATTGATTTTCAGATGACCATAAGTTTAGACCCAAAAACAATGATCAGTGTTATTGAGAATCTTCTTGCAAGCTTGGTCAAAAATAATGTAAACAAGATCCTTATTATAAACGGTCATGATGGAAATATCGCTCCTATAGAAGCAGCTGCTAGAGCAATAAAGAATCAATATCCACAGATGGTAATTGCCTGTCTGGAAGCGTGGTGGGTGCTAATTGGTGAAATTACAAGGAATCTTTTTGATATATGGGATGGACTAGGGCATGGTGGAGAAGCAGAGACTTCAGCAATGCTTGCAATAAGACCTGATTTAGTGGACATGGGTCATGCTCCAAAGAAGATAATTCCAAAGTTACCACATAATATTAGGATATATTGGAAATTCGATGAACTAACAAAAACGGGAGCAACGGGAGCACCAAGAAAGGCGACTATTATGAAAGGACAGAAAGCCTTAACAGTGCTCGAAGATATTCTAGTTTCATTTGTAGACGATATGGATTTACATAAATGGAAACATGGATAGATTGTTAATTGAGTACTCTGCAGTTCTTTATGTCGTATTATTAAATATCTAGACTAATTAGATCTTCATAAGAAATGAATCTTGCAGGCCCTTTACAATGAGATATCTATAATATTAGAAAACAATTTTATTGATTGACCTATAATCCACAACTGACAGAAAATGCGAAATGCCTCTTCTCTTGTTGCAATAGTACAGATGAGGTCATCAGAAGATAAACGTGAAAATATGAAATTGTCTTTAGATTTTGTAAAGGAAGCTGCAAGAAAGAAGGCAAGTTTGATATGCTTTCCTGAATTTCAAATGGCATTCTCGCCTAGAAACCAATCCGTAAAGAAGCTTACAAAAATAGCTGAGACAATAGATGAGAGTAATTTTGTCCTCACATTAGGTGAATCTGCTCGACGAAACAGAATCAACATTATAGCAACAATTTATGAGAAAAATACAAAAAATAATAATAATAGTAGTAGATCTAATATCAATCAATTTGACAATCGTGTATATGATACGGCGGTAATTATTAACAGTAAT
>JBKPMK010000269.1:0-2982 GCA_046732115.1 Thermoproteota archaeon | reverse complement strand
TTTTCATCTATTGCATCAACGTTTCCTATTAAATTTCCATCACTTGATCTGACTGTTTTTTGAATAGTTGACTCCCAGTTTGCTACTGAACCTGACATATTTTATTTCAAGATATTGAACTAGGGATACTATATAAGAATTCCCTGAATCCTACAGCATAGTGAGCATAAAGAACAAGAGGCACGCTAACAATCCTAACAAAAAATTCGTTGAGCTGCAAAGTGTGCCTATTAATGAATTCTTTGCAAATAATACAAGATTAAGTCCTCAAGTGAAAATAATAAGCCATATGGTATTTGTAGATCCATTGACAGGAAAAATATTTGCAAAAGGCATAGTTAAAAATACGGGAACCTCTACCATAGCTTCGGTAACTACATATGCAGACGAATTTGATAATGCCAATCACTTCATAAACAGAACACAATCTGCACCTAATACAATGCCACTGAAGCCAGGAGATTCCTTTACCTATACCATAGATCCGGGAGGATATTTTACTGGTAAATTTGATAATCATGAAATAGCAGCAGTTACATGCCAACTTGCTGCCAAAAATGCAGTAGCTGCAGCACCATCAACATCAGCTGCAGCACCATCAGTCACTGCTGCCACAGAAAGATAGGTGAGAAAATATATTTTTTGGTTCATGACAATAACTATTTTTCCTATCCGAGAATATATCTAATTAAAACATTTGGTAAAGATTTTCTTTAACTAGTATGCAAGCATATTGATGAATGTAATGGGACTATTGCGTAAAATAACCAACAAAATTACTAAACCCAAAGGGAGAGAAATAGAAGTAGAACGAAAAGTACAATTAGATAGTAGTTCAAAAACAAATAATACATCTGAAAAGATTTATTGCAGATTTTGTGGTACAGCTAACTCGCAAGAACAAGAAGTATGTTCGAGATGTGGAAGTAAACTCAATGTACCACCCTCCACAATCATGAAAGCATGTACAAAATGCGGTTTGGCAGCAAATGATGACTCAATATTTTGTACTAGATGCAGGACCAGGTTTGAAGATTTATAAATTGTGAAATTTTTAGATTATTGAAATAACGACTTTGTTACCACGAGTAGCCAGCATTAGATCTGATCCTGTTTTTTGCTTTGAAGGCCCAGAAGTTGATATTGACCCAAATTAACGTAGATTTTGTATATAAATTAGAGATGTCAAATTTCAATTCTCTCTCTTATCTTCACCAATTCTTTTCTCGAGATCTTCTAATATTCTGCGTATCTCTTTTATGTCATGCATAACGTCCTGTTGTGTTATAGGTATGGCTGATTCCTGCTGTACCTGTTTATATGCCTCTTCTGATTTCCTGACAATCACAGAGATAAAGAGATTGATGATGATAAAAGTTCCAATTACAATAAAGCTTGTAAAATATAACCAATACAGCGGTCCAAGACTACTTACTATTGGTTCCATTATATTGGGCCATCCTTCTAAAGTGATAACTTGAAAGAGAGTTGTTAATGAGGTTGGAAAAGAAGACCAGTGTTCATGGTCTGCGTCTCTGAAAAGATGGTATCCAATTATTGCATATATAAAAAATAGAATTGAAAGCAGAATCAAAATGTTAAATATACTGGGTATTGAGCGTACTAGCGTAGACACTATCGCGCGTAGCTCAGTGGATTTTGTTATCAGTCTTGTTATCCTCAACAACCGAATTAATCTGGCTATAGTTGAAAACTGGCCCGTTGTTGGTAAAACAGACAGAATTATGATTGCAAAATCAAAGCAATTCCAACCATCTCTAAAATACTTTTGTGGTCTTGGATATACTGCAATCAGCCGCAATGCAGCTTCAATAATGAAGACAGCGACTACTATGTTTTGAATCGATCTAAATGTTCCCTGTTCGAGTATGTCATCATACCTACCGCCGATCGAAACTACAGCAGGTGTTGCTTCAAGTGCTAGAGCGAGCGCTTGGAGAAGAATTACTCCTGTTATTATCCAATCAAATGTACTGCTAGCTACAATGCCTTGTGCCAGACTAACAATTCTATTCGTGCCTCCTTCTGACGGTAATGATTGTTCAGCTAAAGGCCGGCGAGATAATGATTTCTTTTTTGCCATGGACTCCTTGGCTAATGCAATGGTGTATCTCTATATCCTGATCAATAGTACTTCTTTTGCGAGAGGTTATGTGTATGCAAAACCAGATGCAGAACTATGCTCATTAGTATCCAAAGACATAGTATAATAAATCGAATCGTGATATATTGTTGATGCAGATACTAATATGGCCAATTTTTTACCACTGACCTCTGTTTCCTTCTAGCAATGCTAAACCTGTATGTATTCTATCTATATGTTTCGATAGTTCTGCCTTATTTTTGAATTTAGATTGACAATAAGCGCATGTTAGAATTTCTTCTTCTTTTACTTCTTTTGTGATATCCATATTCAATATTAATGATGAGTATGATTTAGAGTATTTAGTCAATACGTTTACGTTGCAATACAAAGCAAACTTTGTAATTAAACCTCATTTATTATAATGAAAATTGAGTATCACAATGCAATACATTAGAAACGTACTATCAATATATCACATATGATCTAGCTCTTGATAGAATAAAGCATTGGATTCTATCATTGTTGGAGATAGTAATGCAAGTTATGGGATAATTTGGCTATTATTCACTCTTTTCGTTGGTGTTGCTTTGGCAATAGACTTTGGGATAATCGGTAAGATACAGTATATTTTTAAGATTAGAAATAGAAGTAGAAATAGCATTAATAATACGTATCAACAAAGAGAAACTTCTTCAGTTCTATCTGTAGAACCAAAGTTTCCTCAACAACAACAAGTTTTCAAAAGAGCCTTCGTATGGACGATTATATGGATATCGCTTGCCATGATATTTGCTGCAATAATATATTTGGCTCTAGGGTATGAAAAAACATTACTTTTTGTAACAGGATATGCAATTGAAAAATCTTTAAGCGTA
>JBKPMK010000268.1:0-7779 GCA_046732115.1 Thermoproteota archaeon | reverse complement strand
ATGTTATAGGGCAACCTTAAAGTATGACGATTGTACGGTTGTACCTTTACAAATGGTTACTACCGAGATTAGAAAACTTCCTGAAGAAGGCGACATTGTTATTGCGACTATCAAGGAAGTTATGGGTCACGGAGCATATGTTAAATTAGATGAATATAATGATATGACTGGGTTTCTTCACATTTCTGAAATTGCTACAGGTTGGATTCGTAATATTGAACGTTATGTAAGACCAAAACAGAAGGCAGTTTTGAAAGTTATAAGAGTTGACAAAACTCGAGCTGAAGTAGATCTCTCACTGAAACAAGTATCAGGAGAGGAAAGAAAATCCAAGCTCATAGAGATCAAAAAGAATGAAAAAGCATCTGTATTCATGGAGATCGTAAAATCGAAAGCGAAAATTACTGATTATCAGCTACATGAGATAGAAGATAAAATCCTTCAGAAATATGATTATGTTTATGATGTTTTTGAAACTGTCGCAAAGAAAGGAATTGAATCTATCCAAAATCTTGAATTACCGACTGATGTCTTAAGGGCTGTTGAAGAAGAAAGCAGTAAAATACAGATTCCGCATGTAGAGATCAGAGGAGTAATGGAAATCTCTTTGAAAAAATCTGACGGGATAGATACGATTACAAATATACTGACATCAGTGGAAGCAAGCAGGAGTGGTGTAAATGTTAGTGTCACATACGTTGGAGCCCCAAAATACAGAATTGTAGTAACAGCAGAAAACTTCAAAGTAGCTGAAAGAGCAATGAATAATATAATAGAAAAAGTTCGTCTTGCGATTAGCAAATACAATGGAACTTTTAATTTTATTCGTGAGGAATCAAAAAGGACACACCAAGGATAGATACATGAAACACATTATACGAAAATGTTCTGTATGTCATACATATACTTTGAAGCATGAGTGCCCAAAATGCAATGCACTCACGGTTGATCCACATCCTGCAAGATACTCGCCTGACGATAAGTATGTCAGATATAGGATTGCAGACCGCTATGCTGCGTCAGAGGAACAAAATTGCGTTGCCTTAGAATAGATAATTTACTCTATTGCCGTTTTAATTTAAACTCTCTTTGCAGTAGATTTATTGTAAATAGAGTAATTATGCTATTGGTTTTGGTAACTACTCCCTATACACCTAAAGAAGGAGTAATTAGACATAGCTAATTAACATGGTAATTACTCCTAGTATAGGAGCCAAAATTTCTATGACATGAGTTAGCCAATATTACCTGTTGTGTTACTACCTGTTGTTGTACCGGTCATCATATTACCTGTTGTGTTACTACCTGTTGTTGTACCGGTCATCATATTACCTGTTGTGTTACTACCTGTTGTGTTACTACCTGTTGTTGTACCGGTCATCATATTACCTGTTTTATTGGTTGTGTTACTACCTGTTGCATTAATAACATTTTTAACTGCTGTATTTGTTGCATTAGTGCTGCGAGCTGCGTTGAGCACAGCATTCAGACCATTTTGACTTACCAATGTGCTTGGATTAACATCTGCATTACCAGTTTGATTTGCTGTTTTAGTTGTCGCATTAGTTATAGGAGTGCCTTGTGCTAGTGCTTTCTGAGCAAAATGGCCGTTAGTCACAAATAATGATGCTAGGAGTGTGGCTGGGATAGCAATTCCATATAGCAATACATAGTTTGTCTTTTTTCTTTTGTTCATTAAGCAAAAGAACTCATATGAAATTTATTAATTTTTCTGACCTCTATTCTAACACTACGTTCAGTTTTGTATATATAGAATATTATATTGCATATCTAATAAATTCTGTTAACATAATTTGCCTAGCGTCTAAGATATAAGCCATTATTGGATATTAATGTGGTTGACTAAATAAACTTATTACGATGCTTGAATTTTGCAATATAAAAACGATCGCGTTGATAGATATTATACAAAATGTAAATGATATATGATATGTATACATAGATTTGCAATTTAGCCTGCTTGTCCTAGATGTCATAGGGGTTAATGATACAGTTTCAGTAACTTTTAGCATGGATTATTTTATTTCAATTATTTCGGTTATAGTGGTAGTATTAACAAAATCTTGTATCTCTACTAGTATAAATCTCCAAAAGTAGTTAATATCACGAAATGATTTTGTATATAGCCCAGATTCAGTCAGTTGAGGGATTTAATCTAAGTAGCGGGGCCGAGAAGGCCCGCTACTTATCCGATTTCCTATGTTATACAATAAATCTTTTCTCTATTAAAACATCTCAGTTATAGATATCGAGAACTAAAACAAGTACTTTTTAGACAGTAAGGGGTAAACTAATAACATGTAGTGATAGGGTTGATATGATAGTAGGAAATGTGCACAATGTACAATCCCAGATAATCCAAGTATTGATTGTATAGGAGTACATAGCTCATGAGCTGCAATATTGATAAACTCTTTTTGCATTTTATCATGTATCTGTAGTTGTTCATGTGTTTTCATTAATTGTTCGTATAATTCTGATTGTTTACATAGATTTCAAATATAGAAACATAGGGCAAGACACCTGCCTTACTATTAGAATGGGTCGATAATCCTATAGCCTCAATAAATGTAGATTTAGAATCATCTTTTTAATTCCATAACTAAAGAATCTTTTGTGTCAACTACTAGTATTGTAGCTTTAGTATCTGAAGCTAGCTCTATATATTTGACATCTAGAGTTGTCCCTAAAGGACAATTTTGTTTTAATTGCTGTACTTTTTGTTCTATAAAGTTATTTGCAGGCAACAATATTCTAATTTTAACATTTCTTTATTGTGCTGCTCGTATAGCCAATGGTATAGCACCCATTTTATATTGTCTCATGAAAGCATTGGCAGCTGGAAATATCCATAGTATTTCTTTAGAAGCTGACTTTACAATATCTTGATATCTATCCTTAGCTCTTGTTGAGCCTGGGATTACTTCAATGTCAGCCAAGTGGATATCAGATTCAATATCCTTTATTCTCTCGACAGCAGCAATTCATTCTTCCAAACCTCCTCAAATATGGAAGTAAAATGCTGGATATACAGAGGTTCCGTACTAATTAAAAGACTTTGAATTTTCTTGCCTCCTTCCATTTTTTCTATTGTTGCTGACATCTCCTTGTCTGAAACACTCAAAACTCATAGGTGGTAGATTTTTAACTTGTCTGATTTGAATTCCATAACTCACTATTACTCCTATGATGATAGAAGTAATAGAGGGAAGATCAAAACTAGAACCACTACTTCCGCAGATAAGAAGGATGATTGGCGATAATGGGTTGGTAACGCTGCATGAAGTTAATGTAATTTAGAATGATTTATGTTATATCCTACTGTTTTTTCTCATGGACTAGAAAATACGAAGTTATCGTTCTGTAGTTTTTCTAACTTTTTTTAATGAGCTCCATATTATTTACGTTATAACTATCAAAAATAATAAAATCATCAGATCTCTTGCATCATTTTAAGCTCTGCTACTTCTTTTTTACAATATTTTTGTCAACCTAGTCTAAATCGAATTTCAAAAGTTGTTCACATCTTCTAATTCTGCTAATATGACATCTCTCTTATCCATCCAGAGACTATAGAACTATCTAGAAATGAGTATATTACCTTCCTCACATTCTTTTCTTTACAACCATACATCTTTGCTATAAGGTTCATAGATGTTTCTGTCTAGGCAATATTCTTTTTTCTCTATGATCACCTATTGACTGTTGTATAGTGGCAGTAGTATGCATCCGAATCTCCTTCTTCAGTACTATGGGTTAATTTGTCAAGATCTACTTTGGGTATTGGCATCCATTGAATTTTATTGCTGTAACAGATAGGACATTTTGCAACCGACGCACTCTTTGCAGATAAATATGAAGCACACCAAAAACACGATCCACAAAGCAGAAAATGTATTTGCCTGGGATTCTCTTTTTTGTCATCACCATCATGATGATTATTATTATTTAATCTAGTCTGAAGTCCAAATATGCTAAATAATGACACCTCCTTTCATTATTTGTTTTAAAGTATAACAAACCATCACCTTCCTACATATCGCTAAAAGCTAGTGTTCCACATTGTACTATTTAACTATGTTAGTATAGAAAGTTCTACAATTTAATATCTTTTATTTGCCAATTTTTAAAGCTAATCCTCTTTGTCATCAACCTCTCTTGTAATAATGTAGTACAATATTTTATTTTTTTCTTCAATTTCTCTAGGCTATGGATAATACGTTTGCTTGCAGCCCTTAAGGCCTTCATTGTCTTTGTTTTGACATTAAAGATTAATCAGGTCTGTTGTTACAAAAATCAAGAAAAATTATTAACATTGATATGGTTGCCCTGGTTTTGTAGTCCATCGTTTGAAATATATGCTTTTATCTCCTCTGAGCCGAACCCATGCAGAAGGGGTTTTGACGTTTAGTGGTACTTTTAATGGTTGTGGGATTTTAAGACCAAGGGAATTTATCTAGCTTCTATCCGATCTGCGTCATCATCAAAGTTGTTACTATGATATACAGAGGATGTAGTTATCTCAAACCTATCCTTGTATTACATGGCAAAAATCTCAATGGATATTTTATTTGAATTCGAACTAGTCGTTATTAAAAGCATTGGCGGCTTCCATATTACATTGACTTTCTATTTTGTCCGTACGAAAAACAATGAAGATTTCAGATATGAATCAGGTAATAAATATAATTAATGTAGACGCATTTATTGAATATATAATAAAGTATTCATTCTCTTATTAGATTATTTAAGCATATGAGATGTATGTGGCGTATAGTCAAATAACAAGTTTTATTTATATTATCTTATTTTAAAATAAAAAGATAAGTATGGATAGTTATCCATTTGAGGGTTTTTCCGATATTACGTCATATTTACACAAAGGATGTTGTTATGGTCCGCCCTTGCATAGACCGCTAGGGGTACTGAGTGTGCAGAGGTTATCTTTGAAGTCATTGTTATTGATGTTAGGAGGTAAGCCATTGCCATTGTTAATATCTTCAGTGTTCAATTTTGCGATGTTAGAGCTTACTACATTATCGTGACTCTGAGGGTCTAAGAATATGCCATCATTGGATCCTTGTATGTTGTTCCCTGCAATTGTGGAGCCTAAGCTATTTACGAATGTAACTCCAGCCAATGCATTGCCATCCATTACATTAGATTCTATGTCTGCACCTTTTTCAGAATGAGCTGCCACTCCAATTGTGTTTTTATCCATTATATTCTCTGAGATTTTTGTATCACGGGTACCAGTCATAAATACTGCAATTTGATCGTCACTGAATATTAGTCTTGACACTTCAACTTTATCAGAGCCTGTGGCCAAAATTCCAGCTTGGAAGCCTGTTAGCTGACCTGGTCCCTTTACGTGTACGTTTGAGGAGGCTGGTATCATTATTCCTACCTTTGAACTGCCTCTACCTGGACCATCAACTGTATAGCCATTCATGTTTATTGTTGTATCATCATTTCCTACTATTAGCCCATCTCCAGAGCAGTTGAGGTTAGAAGTTAATGTGACATTTCCTGAAACTACCTGCCCACAAGCAGGGTTCGTGGTTGCAGAACTGCCAGATGTAGAATCCGCTGGCGATGTACCAGTATTGCTAGTCTGTGCTGCTACGAGTGTGGGTTGCATTATTAATGTACCTAGTGCAGACAAAGACACTAGTGTTGCTACCATGTATGACATTGTAGTTCGATTCATTCATAGAACGCTAGGAGATAAACTATTTATGTGAAACCCTATTTTGTACTACAGTTCGCCTGTATGTATATTAGACATAACTATTTATTGACTTTATTGATTGTAACTATTTTTTAGTAAAAGTAATCTATCTACTAAGCAAATAGTTTCCTGCTTTATCACATAAATAAAATAGGTTATAAAAGTAAAGATGCAATTTGATTATAAATTCTCTATCAATATACATATACAAGACTAATGATTATTATCTATGTCTCTAGAGATGACCACATAAATTAAGTTCATTAGCATACAGATTATAACAAGTGCAAAGCATTGAAACAACCTAATTTTGGGACTTTTAAAATAGATCAATAACGGATATAATTGTTATTCATGGATTCGTTAATTCGTGCTTTTAACGCATCTTTATCGTTGCTTGAACCAAGCACTATTAGAGTCAGAGATGTACAATAAATTTAATAATCTAATAGTCAAATAGACAGAAAGGCTCATTTGATTGCAGTTTCAAACTTCCTGATTTTATTATAAGACTTTGCATATAACGCTAGCTATACGAATTATTGGTTCTTCTGTAATTGTAACAAGAATTATAAAGAAATTGCCATTGATCATTTGTACATGAAGATTGCCATTGCCGGAGCGGGTGTGGCTGGCAGTTATCTGGGTAATTTGCTTCAAAAGAGAGGCCATGAGGTAGAAATCTTTGAATCATCAAAGAAAGAAGATCATTGGGCAGTATGTGCGTGGGGTGCCTCGAGAAATATACTTTCAGAATTTTCACAGTGGGCTGGCCTCGATTTTGATGATTATATTTTGCATGTGGGTAAAACTCTGAGAATGGATCTTCCAAACAATGTTCGAGAATATCTTGATCTTAGAGGATTGGTTACCTATAATAAATACAGATGGGAGCATGATCTATTAGAAGGAATCAAGATCAATTATGACACCAGATGTAATCCACAGACTTTTCCATTTAACAACTATGATTATGTGATTGATTGCACTGGACTTCATCGTACATTACTTCCAAAATCAAAAGAGGATTTCATAATACCAGCATATGAGTATCTAGTCGAAAATATCCAAGATATGAATGAATTTTATGTAATAGGTTATAAAGATGCACGAGGCTATTTTTGGTGTTTTCCTCTGGATAAGGGAAAAGGATATGTAGGTGCAGGTGATCTTGACAAGAAATATTATGGCATCAAGGAATTTTTCATACAACATCTTGAAGCCAAAGTTATAAAAAAAATAGGTAGACCTATACGTCTGGCCCCTCCCAAACACATGGAGCCATTTAATTATAGAAATGTGATAGGAGTAGGCGAATCTATTGGATGTGTATTTCCTATGCTAGGAGAGGGTATAATTCCTTCGCTATTATGTTGTAAAATTTTTCTAGAAGTACTTGATAAAAGTAGTATTATATTTGATTTCAAGGAATATAGAAGAAAGGTACTTGATAAATTCAGATACTATGATGATGTTTACAGAATCGTCAGACTAAAGATGGACGGTAAATTAAGTACCGTCAAGCACTTTAATTTATTAATGAGTATGTATAGAAATATGAAGAAAGAAGAGAGCCGATTTGGCTTTGAGGTAAGTTTCGATAAAATGACAAGACTTGTTAATGCGTTATAGCCGTTATTGTTATAATCACAAGATTTTAGACCTTGATATTGATTGGTGCTATCAAGTCAAATTACAACAATTCTTTATGCGGTATTATAAGCATTGCATTATAAATTATATCAATCCCATAGTTATCATGAATTATGTGTCCGTAATTATTTTTGCTCCACGTCTTTGCAACCGCTGCCAATACTTTGCTGGGACAAAAATACTACCGCCCAATCGTCAACACAGAATATGTAAGATGATGTATTTTAGTGTTTATACAGATTATTCTGCTCTTTCTGCATTCATTTTAGGTTCAGCTTGGGATGATTTATTAATATCCATATTACCATTTACTGACGGCGGCGAATTGCGTTTCATTATTTTCATCAAGTAATTTCTCATACTCTGTTTTTCTT
>JBKPMK010000267.1:0-46216 GCA_046732115.1 Thermoproteota archaeon | reverse complement strand
GCTAAGTGGCTTAGCTCAAAAGGCTTTCTAGAGGTAGGTGGAAGGATTTTGAGTGATGTCATGAAGGCATTGAAAAAAGGTGACTTTGGATTACATTCCTCTACAGATCTTGGTTCTGGTAGCATCATATTGGATACAACGAAGAAATATGAGGCAGGCAACGATATTCGGCTCATAAACGTTCCAGCTACCTTGCTTAACGCGGTTCAAAGAGCAGCGAAAAACAAGGATCGGATCAAGATCCCCCTTGCAATCAACATAGAGGATTTAGAAGAATACGAGACTATGCTAGACGTAAGAGTTGCAGTAGTTTACTGTATTGATTTGAGTTCCACTATGCGGTATTCTTCTATGTTCGGTGATATGAGTAGAATTGAAGCTGCCAAAAGAGCACTGTGGAGTCTTTTCCTGTTGAATCGTAAATACTTTCCGTCAGATTCCATTTACATTGTTGGATTCGGAGCATTGGCATCAAAAGTAGCAGCGCAAGATATCCCATACTTAAAGACATTTGAACCAGGATCTGACTTTTTACATTATACAAATTATCAATCTGCATTTCGTTTGGCTAGGAAAATACTGCAAAAAGATGGTGCAATCAACCGTCGAATAGTACTAATAACTGACGGCCATCCTAGTGCTTGCTTTATTGACGATAAGAATGAAAAGGAGAAGATTTTATCTCAAAGACCATATGCTCATTTCTATACAGCAAACGATGAAACACTCAGAACGGTAAGAGAGGACCAAGATATGACTCTTGACACTAATTCAGGAGAAATAGTATACCTTTGTTATCGCTATAGACAGGTAGACCAGTACATTGCAGACAAAACAATACAAGAGGCTAGAAAATGCCGTAGGATGGGCTTTGAAATAGATACTATCATGATAAGTGAGGAGGATTCATTACTAGAATATGTTAATGATATGGAAAAACACGTGAGAGGCAGATCTTATTACATAAACCCAAATGTAATTGACAAGGTTTTGCTAACTGATTATCTGAACAACAGGAAGCAGACCATCAGAGCTCATTCGTAGATATTGAATGCTTAAAAAGCAGAGAATAATCACTCCGATTTGGCTGGGTATTAGTTTTTATGTATAGATACACCATCAAAACAGGTAGCTGGTTGAGATAGAAAATGATGCTTGAAACTAATTACGTTGACTGGAATAACGCGCTAAGTGTATTGAGCAAAGCTTTCGAAACTAAATTGTTTGTTTTGATTATAGGACCAAAAGGCACAGGCAAGACTACCTTAGTACGTAAATTCGCATCGCATATGAAAAAAGACCTATACTCAGTCAACTTTAGTCTTCGCACAAGAGAGTCTCATTTAATTGGAACGAAAACCCTCGAGAAAGGTGAAGTTAGCTTTGTCGAAGGCATCCTCGTAAAATCTATGCGTGACGGAAATATGTTATATCTAGATGAGCTCAATGCTGCAGAAGCGGATGTTTTACTGCGACTTGACGAAGCATTAGACGATAGAAGACAACTTGTTTTAAAAGAAGCTGAAGGACAAATAGTTAATGCTGCCGCGGATTGGTTCGTAATTGCAACTATCAATCCCTTGTCGCATGTTGGAACAAAAGAGTTGCCTCCCCAGCTTTTAAGCAGATTTCCGTTTCGACTGAAATTGGAATACCCTCCGGAGGATATAGAGTTGCAGATTATAAACCAACATACTTCAGTTGATAGTTCAAAAATAGGCGAAGTAAAAAATTCCATAAAGCTAGCTAAAAGCCTAAGAGAAGCGGCAGCCTTAGAGGAATTATATTATAGTCCGAGTCTCAGAGAAACAATTGCTTTTGCAAAACTGATCGGCAAAGGTGTAGCTAGCAAGCAGGCGGCGGAGTTAGTCTATGCAAATGTATACGATCAATGGGGAGAAGTAGAATACCAAAAGGTCATGGATATGATAACATCAATTTTCGATAGCTAGTGTCTAAGACGTAAAAATGTAACACAATAAACATGATAATGCGAAATGATGTTTTATTAGATATAGCTACATTCCTAGCGAGAAGGTGGTCAGGAAATTCTAGAATAGTCATATCAATAATGCGTGACAAACTACCTACTGCCAGACCTGAGAAAGGTCAGATAGTACTTCCGAATATTGATTATTTTCCAGGTACGGATTTCCAAAAATACAGACAGTGGCGTGTTGCACTATGGTATGAATCTATGCGTTTCATGTACTCATCAAAAGTTTTGAGTTACGACCATGCATACGGCTTTCTACTTAACACCGTAGAAAAGAAACGCGTTGAGTTTCTTGGACTTTTACAATGGCAGGGCATGGTAAAAGAAATTATTTTCAATGAGAGTATATTTTGGCTATCCTGTCCTCTTCTTAATTCTCTCTATGGCAGACATAAAGTAGTAGAAGCATTCTCGCAGTACTTTTTGACAGGATATATTAAAGGTGAATTATTTGGTAGCGAATTTGAGAGAGTAAAGGCCTCAGCTGAATTTGCTAACAGCCTAGTAGATCAAGCAATTAAGAACAACCACGGTACCGATTGGATCGAACGACATATCCCAAAGCTAATCAAAATGCTTGAAATAGATCCTCTTGTTTCTATTCCTATAATTGCGCCACGGACAAGGATTGGACTGTCAATTAACAGAAGCGATCTCTTAAAGCAGATAGAAAACGTGTTGAGTACTAGTACCAAGTATAAGCCAGACGAGATCGATAGTGCCACAAAAAAAGTTGCTGAAGGAAATGACGTGTTGAGCGAATTTAAGACGCTATTAAATGAGAGCACAAAGACCGAGAATAAGGGTTATGAAAGCCTAGAGAACCTAGGATTAAGTATTCCCGAGAGATTGGATTTAGATGAGACGCAGATTTATGATATGGATTTGATCGAAAAGACGAAGGCAGCATTTAGGGACTGGAAAAGTGGTTGGGTAGAATTACATGATAAAACCGGCGAAGAGTTTGATTCCGAAAGCTATGCAGAAATGCTCGCGAACCCGTTTCTAACAGATTTTAAATTGTCTATTCGAACAAAGGTTGCCCTTCTGCTTGATCACTCGAGCAGCATTGAGGATGTCGAATTGCAATATAAGCAAGCAACAATTGCTTTATGTGAAGCATTGTATCATCTGGGTGTAAAATTTGCAGTATATGCTTTCAGTACTGAAGCCCGACAGGTAAAGTGCTGGATTATAAAACCATTCAACATAAGATGGTCAACAATTAGCGCGCGACGTCTAGCACAGATAAAAGCAAGTGGCGGCACTCCTCTTGCAGAGATTTATGGTTTGTTGTTACCGATTACCAAGTCATTTAAACCCGAGATAATGGTAACCTTGACGGATGGCGAACCATCGGATTCTAGTGCTGTGAGAGAAATGGTGCTTTCGTATAGAAAGATGGGTATAAACATGGTGGGACTCGGTGTAGGGCGGAGTTTAAACGATTCAGTTGGTATAGCACATAATTTAAAATATTTGAATTATCAAAAAACCCTCGCCGTTAGTAGGTTGCAGGACATACCTAAAAGGGTTATCAATCTATTACGGTTCTAGATTACCGTTTATACATTAGCGGTGGATCTTTTCATACTAATCTTAAAGCATCGAAATGATATTCATGATGACTGTGTATGGTATAATGGTCTCACTGTCATCGTTGAAATCAATCTTAGAATTCTTTTTCTTCCTTTCTCACAACTAGTCGATTGTTTTCTATCTCATAAACCAGTGATTCATTATGTTTGAAACCTAACTGGTTGGCTACATCTATATTGAAGGTTAATGTTAGAATATTTTTACCGATCATTGCAGTAGCGCTACCAAATACATTTGATTTTTGCTGTTGTGATGAACTAAATTGTTTTTTATGATGTTTCATTTTTATACCGTCTATGCTAAGACACTAATTCCATAAATACATTGACAATAGCACATATGTCTAATATATATTTGAAGTTCATGAGAAAAGTCTACAATTCAACTTTTATGAGTTTCATTACAAAGGCTTGCTGTGTAATACAAGGATGTTTGCTTCAATTTTATTTGTATGAGACGCAAGTAAATGGTGATTTAAGTTTTTGTAAATAATTAATTATGTCATACAATCTATTTTACGCACTTTTAACTGGCTAATGTATAAAATGCCGATACCTTTTACCTATGAAACGAAAAAGATGATAAGTATAAATCTTTTGACCATAAAACTGTTTATCTTATAACGATATATACATGTTAAATATACTATGTATTAATTACGAACTTATAAAACAGTTCTTGACATTACTCCTTTTCATTTTTTTGCTTTTTCCCAATCTGAGAGGAATGAAGCAAGCCCCTTGTCAGTAAGCGGGTGGGAAAACATTTTCCCTAAAATATCTGGAGGGAGTGTCACTATATCAGCTCCTATTTTCCCAGCCTCAATAACGTGAATAGGGTGTCTTATACTTGCGACGAGAACTTCTGTCTTAAAACGATAATTTCTGAAAATTTGGATAATTTCATTTACAAGAATCATCCCCTCGTTTCCTATATCATCTAGTCGACCAATAAAAGGACTTACGTAGGAAGCACCTGCCTTTGCTGCCAGAATGGCTTGATTCGCGGAGAAAATTAGCGTGACGTTTGTGTCGATTCCATCTTCTCTAAGCTTTCTGACTGCCTTCATACCATTAGAAGTCATCGGAATTTTGACAACAACATTTTGACCAAACTTCTTTAGCTTATGTGCTTCTTCTAACATTTCATCCGTTTCCGTGGCTATGACTTCAAGACTCACTGGCCCCTTTACAATTTTAGCAATTTCTCGCATTATCTCCGATGGGTTTTGATCTTCCTTAGCCAAAAGTGTCGGATTTGTTGTAATACCATCAACAAGTCCCATATCGTTGTAAGTATTAATAGCCTTTAGGTTAGCAGTATCAAGAAATATTTTCACTTTTTAATTCTACTCCTTATATCAACTACTGCTTGCGCTATACTCGTACTATTTAGAGCATATTTTTCCATAAGCAAATCAATTTCTTCATCCCTTGCAGATTCTCCAAATGTGTCATTAATACCTACCAGCTTCATTGGCACAGGATAGGTCTCAACGGATGCTTCGGCCACAGCGCCTCCAAGTCCGCCTACAATATTGTGCTCTTCGGCGGTTACGATGGCGCCAGTATCTTGGGCACATTTTGCTACAAGATTCTTATCGATAGGTTTAATAGAAAACATATCCACTACTCTGCACGAAATATCTTGATCTCTTTCTAAAATGTGTGCTGCTTCCAACGATCTTGTCACCATTAATCCACATGCTATGATAGTAGCATCTGAGCCTTCACGTAATATGTTTGCCTTACCTAATTCAAACATAGCGTTTTCGGCGTATATGACCTCGCTAGATGGTCTAGCAAGCCTCACATAAAAGGGTCCGCTAGTCTTTGCCACTATCCTGATCAAATGTCTTACCGATACCGCATCGGCGGGCACAATGACACGCATATTGGGAATAGATCGCATAGTCGAAAAATCTTCAATCTGCTGATGTGAGGCGCCGTCAGGTCCCACAGTCAAGCCAGCATGAGATACTACAAGCTTTACATTGAGATTTGGATAACAAATTGCATTACGTATTTGATCCAAACACCTACCAGGAAGAAACGCTGCATATGTGCTAGCAAATGCAATTTTACCAGAGATAGCAAGACCAGCAGCGATTGAAACAAGATTTGCCTCTGCAATCCCAACGTTAAACATTCTATCCGGATATCTATCTCCGAATTTTTTTGTCTTGATGGAATCTGTGGTGTCGGCTCCAACACACACTACTTCATGATTAGATCGACCTAATTCCACCAGGGTATCGGCATATACACTTCTCATGTCCTGTGTTTTTTTTTCGCTACTTAATTGCATGAAGCTCTCCTTCTATTTCTAGTTCACTAGCTAATGGAATCAATATATGTTTACGTATCTTCATCCAGTCCGATCTTATTCCAATATTAGTTGCGTGTTCGATAAGTCTTCTTTCCAACGCCACATTTGCTTTATGCCGCAACTGAATTATAGCTCCGTGAATATCAGAGCTTCCATACACTGCACTTCCCGCAACAAGGATTCTCGCGCCAGAATCGTACACCTGCTGCAAATTTGTTGCATCAATTCCCCCATCAGCCTCTATATAACCTTTGTAGCCATGGTCTCTTAGCATTCTACCGATCTTTACCATTTTAGGCAAAACTTCTGGAATGAACTTTTGTCCCGCATAGCCTGGATTTACAGACATTATGATCACGACATCGATATCCTCCGTATGGGAATAAACCCAGTCTGGAAGTTCGGTGAAAGGGTTTACTGCGACTCCTGGACTTATACCACTATCGAGTAGTTTCTCTTTAATAGTGACGAACTCCTTTTCTTGACACGTTTCTATATGAACTGTAATTATGTCACATCTAGCATCTATATAGTCTTGTAAGTGATCCAACGGATCTTCAATCATGAGATGGACATCAAACGGTAGACTAGTGATGTGACGCAATTTTCTCACAGTGTCAGCAAAGAATGTAGTATTGGGCACAAATCGTCCGTCCATAACGTCTAAATGAATAATATCTGCCCCGCCGCGTTCAGCTTTTCTAACCTTTTCTTCGTAGTTTTCCCGTTCTCCTGCAATAATAGATGGCGCAATCAAACATTCGCTTTCGAGCTCTTGTAACAACACTGGAGTGTGTTTTCTTGGAGGAGCTTTACCATGCCATTGGGGATTATTGGTCATATGTTTAATTCCGTTTCCCTTAATTGTATTAGCTATGAGGAGTGTGGGTTTATCTTCTAACTGATTTGCCCTATTAAGGGCATCGATTATTTGTTCTACTTTGTGGCCATCTATTTCGATTACATTCCAATTAAATGCTAGCCATTTATCGCGCAACGGATCCAGAGGCATTATGTCTTCTGTAAAACCATCCTGTTGTATACGGTTACGATCTAATATTGCAACAAGGTTGTCTAGCTGAAATTTTGGTGCGGCCATAGCCGCTTCCCAGATCTGTCCTTCATTTGATTCTCCATCCCCAATTAGAGTGTATACACGATTTTTCTTTCCATCAAGTTTATTGGCCATCGCAATACCTATGGACACGGAGAGGCCAATTCCCTCCGAGCCACCAGAATACTCGACACCCGGCACACTGTGATGCTTTTGATGCTCAGAATATCTTACAGGATGACCCTGGAGCCGAGAATTGATTTTTCTCAATGTTTTTATTTCCTCGGTTGGAAAGTATCCTGCCATCGCTAATGCGGCATAATATCCGGGAGCTGAATGTGCTTTCGAGTTTATGAAGTAGTCTCTTTCATTCCAACCTGGTTTCAAAGGGTCGTGTTTCATCTTTCTTAAATATAGCGTACCCATAATCTCTGCTGCAGAAAAAGAAGCGCCCGGGTGGCCTGAACCCGCTTCTGCAATGCCCTGGATTGCGAGCATGCGTATATCCCGTATTTTTCTTTTCAGATCGAGATATCTCATATTAAAGGCCATGTTTAGCACTACCATCCAGCTCTTGGAATACCATGTACAAAAACCCAATTAGCGAGAATAAAAAGATATGTCTAGCCGCCACGTTGACGGAAATTCAAAGGTCATGGTAGTACTAAAGAATGTCGAGCTGCGTTCTTCGAATTATATTTCAGTGTCTAGCCAGGTTTGTATAGATGCACAAAGTAGCATATTCAATGAAGTGTATCTTATTTACGTATGAACTCATTCTAAATCAAAGTCAGGAAAGTCTAACAATCATGTGTGATGGGATACTATAAGCCGTACATGATGTCCTGTTTAGTGTTAATTGTACGTCCAACATAGTAGCTGATCATTTTTTGTAAAGCATTTTAGACAAAGTAAGATTAACAGCCGGCCTCTAAATCAATAAGACTATGGTAGCTGTTCAATAGTTTAAAATAAAGTGTATCATTACAACCAATCGATGGTAGAGATCAGGATACAACACCCGAGAACTGATCAGCAGTACAAGACGACATCAATGTTGATAATAGGTATCTTTGAAAATGAATATGACTTTTTGCAATTAAACGAAATTGATACGTCTCTGGTTACAACAATAGATGAAATTATTAAAAATAAAGAGTTCAAAGGGTTTTTTGGCTCTAACATTATCTTATATAGGCCAAGCAATGAACGAATTAAGAAGGCTATGCTTGTTGGCCTCGGCAAAAGAGAAAAATTTACAAAAGACACAGCAAGAGTCATTGCTGGGAAAGCGGCTCTAAAGGCTAGAGAGATGGGATTATCGACCATTTCTGTTATACCATTTTTAAATGAGTTAGACGAAGATTTGATCGAAGCGATTGTTGAAGGTATTTTGCTTTCACTTTATTCTTTTAAGCAATATAAAACAAATATTGAAGAGAATAATTCTTCTAAGCTCAACGAAATTACTATCGTTTCCAATACTGAGCCATCAAAGTACCAGATACTTATAAAGAAGGTGAATCTAATAGCCCAAGCGGTATTTTTTGCCCGCGATCTCGGAAATCTTCCACCAAATGAATGCTCTCCTACATATTTAGCAAACGTTGCTACATCACTTGGTAACGAGTATCAAATGAAGACAAGAATTATTGAAAGATATGAAATGGAATCAATCAAATTAGCAGGTGTGGTGGCAGTAGGGAAAGGTAGTAACAATCCTCCCAAGATGATAATCGTAGAGTATAAAGGGGGGCATGACGAAAAGCCTTATCTTCTGGTGGGAAAAGCGGTTACCTTTGACACAGGAGGTATATCATTGAAGCCTGGAGAAAAAATGGACGAGATGAAATTTGATAAGTGCGGTGGGTGCACTGTCCTTGGTATACTCAAAGCAGTATCATCACTAAAACTTCCGTTAAATATTGTTGGTATAATCCCCTGTGTTGAGAATATGCCCTCTGCGACATCATATAGACCAGGTGATATAATCCAGTTGTACAATGGCAAGACAGTCGAAGTATTAAATACAGATGCTGAAGGTAGAATCATCCTTGCAGATGCGATATCATATGGCATCAACTCATATAATCCGAAGGCAATTATCGATTTGGCAACATTGACTGGTGCATGTATTATTGCACTAGGCGCAAACGTCGCCGCAGCTATCGGCACTAGTAAAGAGCTCATTTACAAGTTAATACAGACGTCTCTAGAAACAGGCGAAAAAATATGGGAGTTGCCATTGTATGATGAATTCCATGATCAACTCAGAAGCAATGTTGCAGATATCAAGAATATAGGTGGCAGGGCAGGTGGTGCTATAACTGCAGCTGCTTTTTTATCCAACTTTACCGATGATATCCCATGGGTACATTTGGACATCGCTGGAACTGCATGGACTCAAGAAGGAACTTATGAGCGTAGCTATAATCCTAAAGGTGCAACAGGATTTGGTCTCAGAACAATAGTCAAGTTGCTAGCGGAGGAATCCCGTAGTACTAAGGTATGAAGCAAAACCGCTACGTTAATGGTTTCATCTTGTGTTTCTTGATTTTACCTTGTCCGTTGGTCTAACTTTGATACCCATAAAGTGGTTTAACTCAAACTCAAATTCAACTCTCCGCAGTGTGAATTAGAAAAAAAATCACCGACATACACCATAGCAGCAAACGCATGTTACTCTGTTTACCGAAGATATTTTAATTATCTACAAATTACCAAGAATTGCGATAATCTTCGGTTAGATGATTATCCAATTCATCAACTATATGTAACAGCGAGGTATAATATATGGTTTATTGCCGATATTCCGGCTTGAAACTCTAATAGAGGAGCTAACCTCTGCAGGCATTAGCTGTAAGATAGGGAAGATGGACATCGACATACCGTCTACTCTTCGCCCATACTTTGAAAGATGGTTACTGAATAGAGACGGTTTTCTTAAAATCTACGACCAGAACATTGACTACATAGGTGTTGAGGACGTAGTGCGTATGGGACCGTTTTTTAATGTTTATTGTATGCTGGAGAACAAATACATCACCGAAAACGACGAAAATATCTTGAAATTATTGTGTGCTAGTCCTTACTTTAATCTCCGTAACGGGCGGGTGAATCAATTCGGTTGGAGCGGTGGTGTATTAGCAGAGATTTTATCTGCGGACAACGTTCTACATGATTGTTTCACCAAAAATATAATGAAAGAAGAGGTAAGAAAAATATCAGTCAGAGTGACAAATTATGCATGTATTGTGGAAACCCAGGTATGGGAACCAAGCGGCTTGGCATCAATATACGACGTGATCGATCGTATAGGACTCAACATTAGGGAGCTACTAAAACGCATCCATTTGGGAGATGACATCGACTGGAGATAACAATTGGTTAGCTCATGCAGTGAATAAAATAATATTTTATATAATAACTAGTCCCTATACTTGCCGTGGTACGTTAACTCGAGAAGGTATAGTACTACAAAGATATGTATGGCCATAGCGAGTTCTAGCCAAAAAGTATTTTGTTACAATCGATATCAGTTTAACAATTTGTTCAATCGTACTTTTAATTCTCTCCCACTGCACCATTTTAAAAAATACGGTTAATGCAGTAAAGTTCACGCCAGCACTGCTGTTTTCCAACCGCTTTCGCAGGTCAGTATATCAGCAGCGTCAACAGGTTTGACTGCCGGGTTCGGAATGGGACCGGGTCGCACCCTGTCGCTATGGCCGGCTAAAGTCTTTCTCATAAAAGGGTTAATTTAATCTTCCCATTGCGAGTTTATGATATCACATAATACACAATGAGTAAAATAAGGTACGCATTGTCTAATTCATAGATAATCCCCACCGAAAATTTTGGTTTGTTTAGTTTAGTTTACTTTGCAAGTAAATGCAAATCAGAATATATTAATTTGATTTCTACCTTTGATAAATTAATTGTTATATCTGAAAATAGCTTAACAATCTATGAAAGGCAGCCATAGGCCCGTTGTACGTAATATTATCAGCAGGATACGCACAATCTATATAACACATTAATGCAAAAAATGAATGTATACCTTGGGAGATTCTGCAGAATTCACACACAGAGTGGCCGTTTTGGATCAAGAATTGTGCCAACCTAAAAAATGCGGGTTAGAGTGTATAATCTACTGTCCAGTAAATAAGACAGGCGGAGAATGCATAGTTCAGCGACAGGAAGATGGAAAGGCTGTGATTTCAGAAGAGCTTTGCACTGGGTGCGGCATCTGCATAAAGAAATGTCCCTTTGATGCGATTGTTATTGTTAATTTAGCCAAAGAATTGGGTCAGGACAAGATCCACCAATATGGCATTAACTCTTTCAGATTATATCGTCTTCCAACGCCAAAGAGAGGATCCGTAGTCGGTTTGCTTGGAAGAAACGGGATTGGTAAATCTACTATAGTAAACATTCTATCTGGTAATCTCAAGCCCAATTTTGGCAGTTATGATAAGGAAATAACGTACGAACAGATTACAAAGTACTTTCACGGAACAGAAATGAAATCCTACTTCGAGAGGATTGCCAATGGTGATATGCGCGCTTCGATTAAACCTCAGCTTGTTTATCTAATTCCCAAAGCCTTCAAGGGGACTGCAATAGAATTATTAAAAAATTATGACGAGAGAAATGTATCTAATGATTTAATAGCAGACCTTGGATTAAAAGATGTTCTTAATAGGAATATAGATCAGTTGAGTGGGGGAGAATTGCAAAGATTAGCAGTAGCAGTAGCTGCTGCTAAAGACGCTGACTACTATTTTTTTGACGAACCATCGTCGTACAATGATATTTACCAGAGGCTTTCGGTTGCTAGAGTTATCCAAAATCTTGCAAAGGAGGGCAAGAGTGTTATGGTAGTGGAACACGACATGACGTTATTAGACTATCTTTCAGACTACATCCATATTCTTTACGGCGAACCAGGAGCATATGGAATCGTCTCTAGTCTACAGAGCACAAAGATTGGCATCAACACTTTCCTTGAGGGATTCAGCCCCGCAGACAATGTAAGATTTAGAGAAAGACCCTTTAAATTCGAAACTTCAAGTTCTGTTCAAGATACGATTTCAGACATTGTTGTCGCTAGTTATACAAATATTGCGAAATCATTTAAGTCCTTTGAGTTAAGAGCGTCCTCGGGCCAACTGAGAAGAGGGGAGATCCTAGGGGTGGTAGGTGCTAATGCCTTGGGAAAAACTACATTTATGAGGATGTTGGCAGGAGCAGAGAAACCTGACTCTGGCAGTATAGAAGTAGCTTCTAGAATTTCATTTAAACCACAATACCTGAATCAAGATTATGACCACGAAGTGCGTTCACTTTTATACGTAGCACATGGCAAGGAGATAGAAAATTCGATGATGGAAGATCAGATTTTGATTCCAATGGGAATGAAAAAGTTATACGATAAAAATGTCAAGAGCCTCAGTGGTGGAGAATTGCAAAAAGTTGCAGTCGCGGTATCATTATTACGGGAAGCTGATATTTACGCATTAGACGAGCCTTCTGCGTTCTTAGACGCAGAGGATAGGATCGCACTTGCTAAATTTCTACAACGCTTTGTTCGTTCTCATGCTAAATCGGCTATAGTAATAGATCATGATATGCAGTTAATAGATCTTGTTGCAGATTCATTAGTAATTTTCCAAGGACAGCCCGGATTAAATGGCACGGCTGGACCTCCATTGCACAAGGAGATAGGTATGAACAAATTCTTAAAGGCACTGTCTATTACATACCGAAGAGATGAAAATACTGGTCGACCAAGAGTAAATAAGGAAGGTGGCAGACTGGATAGGATGCAAAAAGACTCTGGTAACTTTTACTATGTGAAGAATTAGTTTGCCTGATTCATGGCACACATATTAAAAACTATCTTAAAGGATATTTTACCCCCTGAAGACATATCCAAACTATATTCAGCATTTGACATAGTTGGGAGCATAATTATTATTAAGATTCCTGATTCCTTGAATTCAAAAAAACAGATAATCGCCGAGACAATTCTTATGAGCATAAAATCTGCTAAATCGATTTTTGCTCAAACCTCCGCTGTTCAAGGAGATTATAGACTACGTACCCTGGAGTATTTAGCAGGGGTTAACTGTCCAACTACTGAATACAAAGAACACGGTTGCAGATTTAAAGTGGATGTTTCGAAGACATATTTCTCGCCTAGACTGTCGACCGAAAGAATCCGAGTCTCTAATATGATAGCAGACAACGAAATTATTACAAACATGTTCGCTGGTGTAGGAACATATTCAATTCTTATTGCCAAAAACAACAAGACATGCAAGGTGTACAGTATCGACTCCAATCCCATAGCTAACGAGTTGGCTCTTCTGAATGCAGAATTAAACAAAGTACAAGAACGCGTTATACCTATCTGCGGAGATGCAAAGGAAGTCATCGTCAAGCAGCTTAGGGGAACATCTACCCGAGTTCTTATGCCATTACCCGAAAAAGCCAAAGAATTTGTAGATTTTGCTGTAATGGCATTAAAAGAAGAAAAAGGCATGATTCATTACTTCGCCCATATTAAAGCCACTTCAAAAAAGCTTGCTTTGGATAACGCTGCTTTAGATATACAGTATGCATTTACCAACCACGATTATAGGATTGTTTCTACTAGGATAGTGAGAGAAGTAGGACCCCGTTTGTATCAGACAGTATCAGACATTATCGTTAATAACAAACGCTCTTAGCTCAGGCTTTATCCAGATCGTGGAGCCGTAACCATTGTGTATCCTATCCAACCCAACACAGATAATAAAGTTGCAACTGCACCAAGTATAGTAAGTTTGAGGATCACTATTCCGAAATCTGTTGTCAATAGAAGATAGGCATAGATCACAAATGCAGCTACAGAAACAATCAAAAGAACAAATCCTGCAAGCTTACTACTATTTTTTATCATTTTCATGCGTTCTAGCCGTTCGAAGCATCTTATTTAGATATCTAGCCAAATTCTAGTGCCATAAGATATGCGTCCTCCCCGTCTCTATAGTAAGAGCGAAGTCGAGATTTTATCTGAAAGCCAAGTCTCTGATACATTCGAATAGCCTGGATGTTGCTTACTCGAACCTCGAGATAAATTTCGTCACTTTTTCTACTAAGGACACCATTAATACCCTCAAGCATTAACGCTTTGCCTATTCCTTTTCCTCGATGTTGATCGAAAACCGCTACCGATACTACGTGGCCCTTCTTCACGAATCCTAATTTTCTAAAATTCGAGAAACCAAATTCAATTTTACACATAATATAGCCTATCACTTTATCATCAACTTCTGCGACAATAAACGCCTCAGGAAGCTCTCTGAGTAAGGATTCAAAGAAATAATCAGAATAATGTTCTGGAAGAGTAGCCATATTAATATTAACTACAGAGTTTAAATCTCTCTCTTCACATCGACGAATAATATAATCGCCGACTCTTCGGAGGCCGGTTTGCAACTGTTCGAATATGACAAAACAAATTATTTAACCTTATCAGGTAAAAGAGATACACGAGTCTTTGGCAACAGAAAGTATTAATACAAACTTATAATAGCCCACGACGATAAAATGATCAAATGTTGTCCCAATTTTAATATGAACTAGTTATAAAACTGATCGCTTTGAAATTATATAGACCTAAATATAATTTAGAGAGGATTAGGATTGACCTTTAGCAATATGATATCGGGATCCGACACTACCAGAATTTTTGTGTTTTTTCCATGTTTAATAAGCAATTCCTCTATCACGTTTTTCACACCACCATAGGTTTTGATGCCTAATTTCGTCTCCAAGTAATACTGTGGTAATGTAGACATGATTCCAAGCTGATATTTATGAGTTAATTCTTTAATATATATAAGATGTTCGAGACCTTCAATATACTCTGATAGATTATGTTTGTACTCTTCGATATCCAACCTTCCCTCAACGAACATTTCTAGGGCACGTCCTCCTAGCCCTCCAGAGTTCTCAGAAAGCAGTACGGCCGATCCATTTTCTCTAATAATGTGAATTATATTCCATAATGAATTTAAGGAATCCAAAAGAGTTGAATGCGGACCCGATTCACTGCTTGTATTTATAATTGCTGATTTCGTCAAATCTGCATTTACCAGTGCGACAGAATTCAAATGTCTAATTGCCTCTTCAAATGAACCTACAATACCCCCGCAGCAAATTCCAGCTATTCCGTAGGAATTAGCTATGATTTGGATTGATTTAGCAGGAAGCTCGTCAGTATGGGAAAGCACCACGCGTAATGGTGGCCCTATGACTCCAGGTTTAGGCAAATTGTCCTGCCTTGCATTAAGAGCTTCTAACATATGATCATGCATATAATTGCGCACGAGTAAAGTAGGAGTGCCATTATATCCAAAAAGAGGATCATATGTTATCTGAGAAACAAAGATCACCTGGCGATGATACTTAATTTTATTATGAAATGAATCGACGTCAATTTGGTTAAGCAAGATAGTCTTGTCTGCTAGGTTACTTTTCAATACACGATGTAGTCTTGGTAATACACCTACACGTATATTTGCTATCCCTTGTGCACGTGCTAATTGAACAAGTATACTGATAACTATAGCAGTCGACTTTGTATCAGACAAAGCGAAAAGCAGGGTATCCTGACTTAATCCTACATCGTTTAGGCAACTTTTTACTTGATCTTCTGATAATAATGCAAAGCCTGAAGCTGTAATATGCTTGAGCAAGTTTTCATACCTAATATTTAATACGACATCAGTGGTGCCATATTTGAACCACAGTTCTGGCATATGGTGAATCCTTGGTAATACAAATAGTTAGAAATATTTCAAAGTAATCCTCTTGAGAGAAATGGTTAATACTTTTGTGCACTATATCGATTACGATAAATATCTCATAGTACTAGCGATAACATTATCCTTAAAATTAATCAAGTAATCTTAACAGCAATATCCATAGCAACTAACGAAAGAGTGTTTAACCTTCATAGATCATTAAATTCTTTTCCTCTAACAGAGTATGCAAATTATGGACCGCTCTGTATACTTCGCTTTCTTTTTTCGCTCCGGTACACACTAGCTTCCCACTAGCGAATAATAGGATCACCGTTTTTGGGTCTAACATTCTATGTATCAAACCTGGGAACTGCTCCGGTTCATACATACTTCTTGGAAGAACCCTTGCAGCAAGCTCAAGATGAATTTTCCCACCAAGGCTCGCAGAAGCAACAATATTTTGGATTTCTATCTGTGGCTCATGTTCAATCGGGATTCCACCCTTCTTCAACTTTTGAACTACGTTTTTTACTGCTTTAATCGCTTGTTCCTCTGACTTGGCTCCAGTACAAACCATTTTGCCAGAACTAAAAATGAGCGTGGCTGTTTTGGGAGATTTTAATCTAAAAACGAGTCCGGGAAACTGATCGGGATGATATTCTACATCGGGAAAGATTTGGGTGATCAAGTTTAAGTTTACGGTCTGATTTACAGTCGCAGAAGCAACAACATTTTCTATACTTACAATTGGTTTTGTCTGTGGCATCCTGAATTGGCTTTATAAAGGAGGTATATATACCTGTTACATAATATTTATAGTAGATTTGACTATTTGTAAGCTGTTTCTTAATTTTAATGGATTTCAGGAGCATTTGAAGGCTATCCAATCGGCTCGTGATGAATAGCATCCCTCAATAAGTCCATTAGAAATATTAAATATGGCCTACATTCTTAATACTGCGACCTAACATGCCAACACATGGATCACTTACAAAGGCCGGAAAGGTAAGAGGACAGACACCTAAAATTCAGGGTAAGCCAAGATTAAGCCCGGTATCAAAAGTCCGAAACAAAAATAATTTTGTCAAGCGTTTTGAAAAGAGAAGGTTGCCTGGGCAGAGAAAACCAGAACGACCTGGCAGAAGATGACAAGTTACTTTCGCTTTTTTGATGCATTTTAAATTCTTGGCCACCAACTTCATTTTTTAGAGCTAGTTTGTTGACAAGTCACTGACATTTTTAGAGCTGTGTTTGATTTCTTAAATACTAACCATCGCAGTCTCACATCGACTAGCTTTTTGGGGTTATAACCATATGTAATTTCCCATAGCAGCATATATAGGGCCATCCACAAATCTGTCAGATGTACCTACATAATAATTCTATATAAGCCGGAATTACTCAATATCGTACAATGAGCACTTATGACTAAGCATATCGCATTAATCGGCTGCGGTACCATTGGAAAAGAGATCGCTTATGCAGTTGATAGTGGCAAGATCAAGAATGCATCCATGGTCTCTCTCCTAGACAAGATAAAAGGTGCAGCGGAGGAATTATTATCGAAACTGCATAATAGCAAACCCTATATTTACTCAGATTTCATGGAATTTGTCTCCTCGCCCTCATTCGGAGATGCTGATGTAGTAGTAGAGGCTGCATCACAGGATGCTGTAAATAGATTTTGTAAAACGATATTAGAAAAGGGCAAGAGCCTAATAATAATGAGTGTCGGTGCGCTTGCAGATCAACGTTTGTGGTCTGAGCTGCAGAATAGAGCGGTCCAAAACAATAGTCGTATTTACGTACCTACTGGAGCTATAGCAGGCATTGACGCGATTCGAAGCGTAAAAGATTTAGTCGAATCCGTCACGCTAACTACAACAAAAAGTCCCAAAGCACTTTCAGGTGCCCCTTTTTTTTCCTCCGGATTTGATCTTTTCAAATTAAATGAGAAAACGCTTATTTATGAAGGAGATGCGAACGATGCTGTTAAAAAATTCCCATCAAACGTGAATATAGCAGCGGTACTTGGATTAGCTGGCGTAGGAATAGAGAATACAAAGGTAAAAATTATCGTTGATCCGACGACTGATAGAAATCAGCATGATATTACAGTTAATGGGAAGTTTGGCGAGATGACGATATCAGTTAGTAACGTACCAAGTCCTACTAATCCTAGGACAAGTTTTCTAGCTGTGTTATCGGCTATCGAATGCTTGCGTTCGGTTTGCGATGAACACGTCAGAATAGGTACTTAAGTATCTAAAGCAGAACATTGTCAAGCATATTTATACATAATCGACAGTTTATATATGGTTTTGATATGGTTTCAACTAAGGTACAAAAAGAATGAGTTACGGAGGATTTAGAAGAAATGACAACCTTGGTCCCAAGCCAGTTGAGACTGGAAAGGAATACGAGGTTCAGATTACAGAAATAAGTAGAAAGGGTGATGGTATTGCAAGGATACAAGGATTTGTGATCTTTGTCAAGGAAGGTAAAGTAGGCCAGAACGCAAAGATTAAAGTCGTTCAGGTGGGGAATAGATTTGCTATTGCAGAAATAGTTGATGGCGCGTCTTCATCATCAGCACCATCTAATACTACTGCTACAACAACAGCCACTACAAATCAAGAAACAACCTAGGATCATGCTTATTGGCAGTTAACACAACCTTTGTTTTTTAAATTAAAGATCAGGTAGCTTTTTTAGTACTCATTGATTGTTAACGAATTTATTCCGACTATCATGTGTGAACCACAATAGATATTAAAATTTGCGAGTGTTGTATGTATTTTAAATGCCTACAGTTACATATTAACACCATACCAGAAAACACAGATTAAGGAGGCAAGTATTGCCTCTATAGAGCAGTAGTCAGGCAATGCTATCCTACATTATACTACTTTAAATGCAATGGCGACAGAAATAATATCACTAGTCAAAATGACGATGTTAGATATAGACTATAGAAAGCAAATTCTGGCTCTAAAGGGAGAAAAAAATGCTGTTATACTTGCACACAATTACCAATTACCTGAAGTACAAGATATAGCCGACTTCATAGGCGATTCATTAGCTTTATCAAAAAAAGCAGCAGAAACTGACGCTGACATTATATTATTTTGTGGTGTATATTTTATGGCCGAAACTGCTTCAATCATATGTAGAGATAAAAAAGTTCTTATTCCAGACTTAGATGCAGGCTGTTCTTTGGCGTCTTCGATTAATGTCGACGAGCTCAACTTGTGGAAAATGGACCATCCAAACGCAGTAGTCGTAAGTTATGTTAATACATCAGCTGACATAAAGGCTATGTCAGATTATTGTTGTACTTCATCTAATGCAGTTAAAATAATAAAAAGCATACCAGATAACAAGGAAATACTATTCCTACCGGATATGTTCTTGGGATCATATGTAGCAGAGATGACCAAAAGAAAGAATATGTATATTTGGCCTGGTGAATGTCATGTCCACGCCGGTATAAATGCAGAACAAATTAATAACATGCTAGCGAATTTCAGAGATGCAGAGTTTTTGGTTCATCCAGAATGTAGCTGTACATCATCTACATTATATCATATCTCCAGAGGAGACCTAGCCAGGAATGGCCACATATTATCTACTGAGGGAATGATGAATCATGCTAAAACATCCAATGCAAAGCAATTTGTGATTGCAACGGAAACAGGTATCATTCATAGAATGAAAAAGGAAAATCCTACCAAGCAATTCATACCCATAAAAGAAGATGCCATATGTAAATATATGAAAAAAATCAATTTAGAAAAGGTTCATAGTTCCCTTGTTAATATGATATACGAAGTCAGAGTACCGGCAAGTATTGCTGAAAGAGCAAGACTTTCAATAGACAGAATGCTCGCCATCTAGGACCTATCTAGAATACCGAGTAGCGAAATGCAATACTATATGCATAAATAAAGCTCGACTAACGGAATGTCAAATATTAGACAATATCTTGCTTCGCACAGTTATGCTGCAATAGGTTGTTGTCAATATGACATTTCATTGTCATTTGTTTCTATCACTTCCAAACTGAAATCAACAGCTCTGGGAGAATGTGTCAGGTAACCGATTGAAATAATGTCGGGTTTTGCGTTTGCGTAGGACCTTATATTTTGTAAGCTAATTCCGCCTGAGACTTCGATTTTAGCTTTGTCACGAATACCTCTCCTGGACAGCTCATCAATGGTTCTAGCTACCGCTATAGGAGAAAAGTTATCAAGCATCACGCTGTCTGCACCTGCGTTTACTGCGGCTACGGCTTCCTCTAAGTTTGTTGCCTCACACTCTAGTTTGATAGATTTACCTATTTTGTTCCTTGCATGTTCGATAGCCTTTTCAACCGAGCCCACTAGGGAGATATGATTGTCCTTTATCAAGACCATATCATCAAGCCGCATTCTATGAGTTTCGCCTCCTCCCATGGCGACCGCTTTCTTGTCAAAGGAGCGAAGGCCTGGTGCCGTCTTGCGTGTGGAAGCGATCCTAACAAAGGCAGAACGATCGTCAAGTGAAGCTGTAAATTTTTTCGTCTCAGTCGCTATTCCACTCATCCTCATTATTAAATTAAGTGCGGTTCTCTCAGCCTTCAGTATGGATAATGCATTGCCTGTTATCTCCATTACTCTGGACCTTTTTATTATCAATGAACCATCTCTAACTATAGTTTTACTTTTACATTTGCATATTTCAAATATTATAGATGCTTCTTCAAGTCCGCATACTACTGTAGGTTTATTAGCTTTGCAGATTATTTCAGCGCGTGCATAAGTGCCAGATTGAAGGATGCTATTACTTGTCAGGTCTCCTGTACCTATATCTTCCCTCAGAAAATTTAAAAGTGACTCCCTGATATCAAGATATCCATTCAAATCTGCCATTTCTTACTCTATGAAACCTTAACAGCATACTTGTGTGGAACAGATATGTCAAGAGTAGCAGCTATTCGAGATTTTAAAGGATCAAATATAACTACTATACCCGACCAATTAGTTGTAAGCTCAGTAGATTTACAAACAGGACACACTTTTCCTGTTGTAACAGCCTTGCATTTCTTGCATGCTACTTCTCTAGCCACTTACTTGCTGCCTCCCCCTTTCTTAGTGGTTGCAGGCGCTGGCGGCTGTTTTGCCTTCTTTATCTCCTGCTCTATCCATTCTGTAGCACCAAGAAATGGTTGTCTACACGTTATACCAATCTTTCCCATCGCTGCTCCCTTACCTAGGCTCACGGCAGTTACTCTTGCGCGTATTCTTGTGCCGATCTTGAGGGATCTTGCACTTTGATTAGCTATAATTACTCCTTGTTTAACGTCACTTTTTAAATAGTCGTCTGCTATCTGGGACAGATGTAGTAAAGCATCGGTCGGTCCGATCCTGACGAATGCCCCAAATTCTGTAACCTCCACGACTTCGCCTTCGACTACCTCCTGCAATTTAGGGTAGAATGTCAATGCTTCGAAAGTAACTTTGTGATAAGTTGCTCCATCGCCTGCAACTAGCTTACCTACCGCGCTTGCGTTGGCATCGATTATCATTATAACATACCCCAGATCGGGGCTGATCATGCTCTCATATTTTTCCTTCAGGATTCCAATAGCCGTGTCCTTCAGCGAGTTCGTCAATCTGTTGGGAGGAATTCTGACTACATCGCTCATGCGTACTCTAGCAAACATAACAGATATAACGTATTTTGGATACAAATATCAATTTATGAACTTTTTGATTACTTTAATTGCGAACTGTTAGCAGAACTGCTCATTTCGAATTTAATTGAAGAGTCTGTCACATCAAATACAGCATCTTTCCTAACTGTATTTTTCAAAGTCGATCTTAGGTATCCTTCGAAAAATTTGGAACCCTTTCGTCCCAATCTGTGTCTTATTACAATGGTTCTGCTCTCCATGTGAGAAACCTCGTCAAACGTGCCCAAGTGACCATACAAGCAAATAATTTTCTCAATATATTCTAAGACAGATGCTTCACTGAGGTCCTTTTTCCAGAACATTATTGTATCTACTGATACTGTTCCACCAAGTTTTGTGCCTAATTTGTATAAATATTCCTCATCTCTCGATTCAAGCAAAGATATTATGAGTTCGCGATTCAATACCACCATATCTATTTTAGATAAATATCTGGTAAATTCGCTGTACCTCCTAAGGATAATTCCTACCAATGCGTTGACGGAAATACCCATTCTCTCCGCTTCCTCATCCAAAATTCTTGACATTTCACTATCAAATCGGAAGGACCTGGTCACCGTTGCTGAACGGGCATCTGTGGTTAGATCTTCTGGCATCTGACTACACTGCGATTATATTAACGACAACGCAATATAAAGTACTGAGGAGTGTTCTGTAGGAGTTCTTTGTGTTTCAATGTACGAAAGAATGGACAATCTAATATATTGTAGACATGTTATCTATATCTAGTTCGCCATATGTAAATGCACCTTGAAACACATGCAACAACAAGAATCTCCGCAGATAAATATTGGCAATGAAATATGTTCACTATGTGATAGTAAAGCTTTAGTGTTCGACGCCGAGACAAGCGAAACCGTTTGTAGTTCCTGTGGAATGGTAGTGCACGATAATACAGAATCAATGGGACCCGAATGGAGGGTTTATTCGGGAGGGGATATCGAAAGCAAGGGCAGAACTGGAATGCCGACATCTTTGGCATTTCATGACATGGGGCTATCTACATTCATCTCGTATTCTAATGTCGACGCTAACGGTGCAGTGATTAGCCCTGAACAAATGAGTAAAGTTCAGAGAATGAGACGTTGGAACAAGATTTCGAGCAATAACAGAAGTTATCATCGCAACCTAAAAAATGCCTTTGCAATCCTGAGCACTATAAAAGACAAACTTTCATTAAATGATGCACTCATAGAAAAATCTGCTTATAATTACCGCAAAGCACTTGATAGAAGAATTATTAAGGGTAGATCAATTCGCGCTCTGGTTGTTGCATCTGTTTATGCAGCATGCAGAGAGCTAAACGTTCCAAGAACTCTTGATGAGATAGCACAGACTGCGAATACAGACTCGATATTTGCTGGTAAATGTTATAGATTACTTGTAAGGTTCCTAAAACTTCATTTGCCTGTACTAGACTCTAATGTATATCTTGCCAAAATAGCAAACAAAGCTAACGTAACTGAAAAGACCTATAGAAGGGCTCTCGAAATGTTGACTGGCATCAAAGAGAATCCCATATCGCATGGCAAGGACCCGAATGCTCTAGCGGTTGCCGTGCTGTATGCAGCATGTATAAAGGAAAATGAAAAGGTTAGCCAGGCTCAAATAGCTGTAGCAGGGGACACAAGTATAGTAACCTTGAGAAAAAGGTACCAGGACGTTAAAAGTATTTTTCCATAACCCTAGTTTTTGCAAATAACCTATAAAGGGAATACAGTGAGCCATCTGAGAATCATCTGCTAACAACATGACTTGAACGGCCGGAAGAATATGTTACTCGAACACGTTCCGTGAACGGTTTAAATAGTATGCAGACAGATTTTTATCAAGATGGTTTCTGTTGATCAAGTTCTCTCATCCTTAAGAAATGTCGTAGACCCTGAACTTCATAAAGATATAGTATCCATGGGCATGGTAAAGGATTTGAATATAAACAGCGGGAAGGTTAGTTTTAATCTAGAGCTTACAACCCCTGCGTGCCCTTTCAACAGTGATATTGAACAGGATGTTCGAAACGCAATCGCAAACCTAGGCGTTAAAGAGCTGGACTTAAAGGTTACAGCAAGAGTAATGGAGGGTAGGGCGATCTCAGTGGACGAGTTGTTACCAGGAGTTAAAAATATTTTGGCAGTTGCTAGCGGAAAAGGTGGTGTAGGGAAGACAACTGTGTCGGTAAACTTAGCAATAGCATTGGCAAAAACAGGAGCCAAGGTAGGGCTTCTTGATGCAGACATTTATGGACCTAGTGTTCCCTTAATGCTCGGTCTAAAAACATCTCCAGAAGTGATCAACAATAAGATTCAGCCTCCAGTTTCTCAGGGTATCAAAGTGATATCAATGGGATTTTTCTATGAACAGTCTCAACAGGCGGGAATTTACAGAGGTCCAATTGTTTCAGGTATAGTCAAACAATTTCTGACGGATGTTAACTGGGGTGATCTCGATTATTTAATAATAGATTTACCCCCAGGCACAGGAGATGCACCACTCACAATAGCTCAAACAATTCCAATTACTGGCATATTAGTTATAACAACTCCACAAGATATTGCGATGAATGTAGCTGTGAAAGCAGTGGGCATGTTCAATAAGTTAAATGTACCTATTGTGGGCGTTGTAGAAAATATGAGTTACTTAGAATGCCCACATTGTAAAGCACATGTACAAATCTTTGGTAAAGGAGGAGCACAAAAAGTTAGCGAACAGTTCAACGTACCTTTCATTGGCGAAATCCCTCTTCACACACAGATAATGGAAGGGAGTGACACGGGAAGACCAGTTACTGTCTCTGAACCTAATTCGATGCAATCGTTAGCATTCAGTAAAGTAGCCAAGACCATAGCTGGGAGAATTAGCATACTCGCAGCAGAGATGAGGGAACAGGAAAACAAGGTACCCTCTCAACCTGAATCGAGCGTTTCATCCAGAGAGGCCGATGTACAGCAGAATGCCTCTCAGTCCTGAAGACATAAATCTGTTAAAGGACCCTTTTGGCACCCTTATTCATGACAAATACATAACTAAGGTAAAGATAAAAGGCATTTTAAAAAATGCTGAACGTGTGGTTTCAGTGGGTGATTCCACAACGGATCGTCTTCTTTCTTTTGAAATCATACCGGATATCTTGGTCGTTGATGGAGTAGAAAGGCGGGTGAAGCGTAATCATGACCTACATTCAAAGATTACGGCTGCGAGAGAATTACACTGTAGTAATCCACCAGGATCGGTCTCCAAAGAGGCGTTCTTTATTTTGCGTCAGGCTTTTAACACGCCATTCCCTGTCAAAGTAATAGTGGATGGTGAAGAAGATATGTTGGCGTTGCCGATTATTAGTATTGCGCCTCAGGAAACGTTGGTTTTGTACGGCCAACCCTTAGAAGGGATAGTTATAGTCAATGTAAACCCCGAAATGAAGACAAAGGCTAAAAATTTAATGGAGAGAATAGGAATCAAAGAGTCAGGGTATGATGACGTGGTGGCTGCATGATTTTTCTTCTAGAAAAATGTGATTAGTTATACCAATATCTGACCCTCATTACACTTTTGGTATGCATATGACGTGTGTTACTTCCATTATTATTATTTGTCACACATTATCAATGCAGCAGAGATATTCACTTTTTGAACTTTTTGAACCTAACTCTCACAGCCACAGCCGTCTTCTCTAAGGTCGCATAATTCTACTTTGTAATTTTCCTGGCATTTATAACATATACATTTTTCATCCGATATTCTAGTTTCGCAAAATGCGCAAACTCTCTTTTTGCAATCGACGGTTTGCAATACTTGTTATGATAAAAAGTGACTCTTAAATTTTCTTGTCATAGCCAAAACCAATTTAACACGTTGTAAGGTAATGATACGTAATGCATATTTTACCATCCATAATCCGGATAAATATTTCTTATCATACGCCCTAGAAGGCTCCCTCAATATGTGTATCACCTAGATCTAATAATTTCCAACTGTGTCAAGACCCAGACATACCGACAATACTATATCACTAATACTTCTCTTTATGTAGTAACACAATGACACTCACAATTGCATTTTACCATTTTGATGTCAAAGGAACAATCTTGAATCGATCCCGTTGGATCTGATACTGGCCATTCACCAGGACACTCCGTGTGTCGTGCTCGCTTACAAAAGAATGTTGACTCCACGTCTTACATACATGCGCTAAGACAATTTAAGATTTTCAAAATAAACCTGAGATTCAATCTCAAAGATTTATATTAAATAATTGTGGAGCGTATATCGATCCTTCTCTGACTCGTTTTACTTTTGCCACAGAAAGATAGTGGGGCCAAATTGTTACCATGATGGACCCTTCTGGAACTCCCTCCGGTACGCCGATAACAATGATATCTTTTTCATTCACTCCGTGCTCTGATAGTTTTTGTTTGCTAAGGTTCACTATGTCATTTGACATACCACTGCTATAAAGATACACTTTACCAGCGTACTCAATCCTTTGATCCATTGACAATTATAGTCAAAGAGCGATATACTAAAATGTAATGTCTGTCATAGGATCATGACACATATCGACATACAGGATTCTTATCGAGATCGTTTTGAATGATAGAAACTCATCATGAGATTCATTAGATCGGCAAGAGACGTAGAACCTTTTAAAGTACGCTTTCCATCGAACTCTGCTAGCCAGCAAGAACGACAGTTAATCGCTACTATTTCATTTGTAAATGAGCTACTCATTAAATGATAGCTAAATCAAGTATATATGGTTATGAGCCTACTCTTTTCATCTTTGAACCGCATTTTGGACAAGCGGCCTGGTTATGCTTTGTTCCACAGCTCATACAATAATAGCTCAATGAACTGTTGCCGAACATTGTTGTTGTTCCAGATATACCCATTCTTCGTAATGTTCGTTTTCTCATATAAAAACTCAACATTATGAATATTGCCATTATTATCGGCAAAGAATAAGGGAAAGGAACAAACAATGAAATCGCTAGGCTGATGCCAAGTGATATACCAATCCACATCAATTGTTGCAGTAGGAAATCCTTGTTATTACTCAATGCTCACCCACATCATCATCATCATCTTCTTTTATATGTATTAATTTATATTCACTGTGATTTAAATACGTTCTAGAAACAATTAGAGAACAAAATATAACGGAATTCGCTTCTAAAAACAGAACCTGCAAACACTTTTTTGATGGTATATATTTTTGTTAGTATGTCATCGTATTCGGTCTCTAAAGTGTCTTCAGAAATCCGATAAGCTGATAAAGCATCTTCCCTTAAGTCCACCTTCAAATGAAGATAGCATTGTCCATAGCAGGAAGCGATTCAGGCGCAGGCGCAGGAATACAAGCTGACCTAAAAACATTCTCTGCACTGGGCATCTATGGATGTACTGCGATTACAGCAATTACAGCACAGAACACCCGAGGGGTTTCCGCCATCTTTGAAATCGAGCCAGAGATCATCGCCGAGCAAATTAGATCTATTTTGACAGATATACCTATCGACGCCATAAAAATTGGAATGGTTTATAATAATCAAATAATCCAGACTGTGGGCAAAATAATAAGGAAATCAAGGTGTCCTGTAATTTTAGATCCCATTATTCTGGCCGGAAGCGGAGCAACGTTATTACTCAATAATGCCATTGAATCATTTATTCATGAGCTCATTCCTCTATCGACGCTAATCACACCAAACATTATGGAGGCTGGAAAATTGACAAATACAAAGATCAACTCAGAAGTTGATGTGATAGAGGCTGCTCACATTATCAGAAGGCTTGGTGCAAGAAACGTAATCATAAAAGGCGGCCATTTTGGCACGAAAAAGTCTGTAACAGATTTTTTTATTGACAACGACGGTAAATTAGCCCAATTTTCAAATCCATGGATAGATGTCAAAGAGACACATGGGTCGGGTTGTAATTTCTCTGCAGCGGCCACTGCTTTCGCGTCAAAAGGATTCAGTTTAGTGCACTCTTGTAGGTTAGCAAATCAGTATGTTCATAACGCTCTTAAAAGTGTGTTAAAAATAGGACGTGGTCTTGTGGTCACCGATCCCATATCTGCTGTGTCTCAGGATGCCAGCCGCTATAACATCTTACGCGAATTACAACTCGTTGTTAACAAAATTCAGATGCTATATGAATTTGGCAAATTGATACCTGAAACCCAATGCAACATAGTTTTTGCCCTAGCTGATGCAAAAGGCCTTCTTGATGTGGCTGGTGTAAAGGGTAGAATCGTCAAGTTAGAACATATGGCGAGAGCGGTTTCAAATGTGGAATTTGGTGCTTCAAAGCACGTTGCTTCTGCTGTGTTGTCATACATGAAATTTGATCCGATAATCAGATCTGGAATGAACATCAAATATGATGAACAAATATTGTCGATATGTAAATCTATATTTCAAACCTCAGAATACGACAGAGGGGCCGAACCGGCAAATATCAAGAAAAAGGAAGGTAAGACAGTAATCTGGGGAATAAGGAATGCTTTATTAAAAAACAGGAATGCTCAGGTTGTATATCACAAAGGAGATATTGGAAAGGAACCCATGATTATATTATTTGGTAGAGATCCAAATGAAGTATTGAAAAAAATAAAAAGAATACTTCGCTATTTATAGATCAGTCGACTCAAAAGTTGTTCACCCACCAGATAAGAAATTTGAGAAGTTTAATAAAATAGCATATATCGTAATGATACAAATAGGAGATAATCATAATACATGAAAGCGGTAATTCTTGCTGGCGGTTTAGGAACTAGACTACAACCATATACTTTCTTTATACCCAAACCCATGCTCCCTTTGGGTAACAAGCCACTGCTTGAACATATAATTGAGTGGCTCAAAACAGGTAGCAATCAAAGAATAGATCATATTGTCCTATGTGTAAGCTATCTTCACAGGACAATTGAAGATTATTTTGAGGACGGTAGCAGGTTTGGTATCAAGATTGAATATGCAAGGTCTGAAAGGCCTCTAGCTACAGCAGGGCAGTTAAAGTCAGCACAAAACCTGATTCAAGATACATTCGTTTGTCTATATGGAGATTCGGTTTACGAATTTAGTTTGGGAGACATGATATATCAGCATACGGAATCCAAAGCGTTTATCTCCATGGCACTGTTATCATACAGAACAAAACTCAAGTACGGTTTCATAGAGCTGAATAGTAAGCACGACGATAACAGAGTAACAAGCTGGAGAGAAAAGCCGGAAGTTAGCGGATTAATTAACATAGGATGCTATGTTATGGAACCAGAATTTTTAGAGCTGATTCCAGGATCTAGTGCTTTTGGAATGGACGACGCAGTAAGAAAGGCTCTTGAAAAAAGGAAATTTGTAAAAGGATTCGAAATAGAATCAGGATTTATAGATATAGGAGACAAGAAGTCGTATCTTGATGCCTACAAAAAATATGTTGAGAAATTGGGAAAGATATGATTCAAGGAATGCAGAAAGACAAAACGGAGTATAATTTGACAGCTCAAGATTATTCCAATGGCTTACATCGTATACTCAAATATTATGCAAGTAATTGTAAAAATATCATTACAAAAAATGTTTCTAAATTTTACATGTAATCTAGCGATTGTGTCTCTCTCCATAAGTTAATTCTTTGATGTAACCATGGGTAGAAGTTAGCATCTCCATCCTCGAACTCCTTTTTTATAATCTTAACAATTGATTTTGAAACTTGGCCAGGCTTGCCATAAATAGATTTTTTTTTCTTCAGAATTAATCCTAATGCCTCCTTTCTGCTATAGGTTTCTTTTACGAGTGACGTAATCCAGTGTGGATTTACTGGAGGTACAAGCGTATTGCTTTTCGCATCAAATACTGTTTCAGGCCTGTCAGTATTAAGTCTAACAGTTAATGACAATACGTTAGGAAAGTATAACAATTCTTCCTGCATTGATCCTGAATCCGTCATTTCTGCCCAACAGTGTCCACTATCCAGAAACTCTATAACGTGTGCATATTCTTTCCACAGAGGAGTAATAATAAATTTGTCCGGAAACTCTTCGGACAGACTTTGTAATTTGGATTCAAAATTATATATTCTGAGTGCAGACTTGGTTGCATTCAGCATGACTAAAACTATTTTATGATCTGTGTTTTTTATTAGACTTATCAGTGCATTCACAATTGATTCGAATCTCCGAGGAGTTAAATTCTCTCTCCGATGTATGTCTACTCTTAGCCAATCCCCATTTTCAAGTTTAGGATAAATATTGAAAATACTCTTAGAAGATTTTGCATGCGTTCGTTTTAAATAAATTGAATCAACAACAGAGTTACCTACAACATGAATTGACTCCTTAGGATAGCCTTCTCTTATAAGATTTTGTTTATTTAGCTTTGTTGGAGCAAAAAAATACTGTGTGCCGGCAGAACAAATCCAAGTGTCAATTTGTTCGGGAAAAGGTTCCTCCCTTGTAAGAAACCATTTACCCTCAAGCTGGGCTTTGATGAAGTTTTCTACAGCTGTCTTATTTGGTTCTTGTGATATTTTTAATTTTTTCATTACTTCTGGACTCATAGATCTTAAACCGGCTTCATTTTGTCCTACCTTTTGTCCCATTCCAAATACCCAGGCGAGAGGAGCAATTCCAGCGACCAGTGTATCTCCATGAACTATTGGAAGCAGTCTGGAATCTACGCCAAATTTGCTCATGCAATATCGTCCGAATGAACCAAATTTCATAATGAGTTCACTTGCTTTCTCCATCAGATCGCCTCGAATTTGTAGATTACAGGATACAAAATTTTGCAATTCAAATTCTTTTATCCCGAACCCCAACATGTCATCGAAATGCTGGCCAGTGTCAATCACAAATACAGGCAACTTTTCCTTAGCAGCCTCAAAAACAATTGGTGCCTGTTTATAAAAATCTGGTTTCGTACCGACAACTACAGCCAGTATCGGACTATTTTGTTTCTTTGCAACATCAACTACGTTTGAAAGTAAATTTGAATAGATTTTTACTGGCAGTAACCTTCGTGAGAAATTTATATTGGTTTGCCGATCTTGCTTTATCAACGTCTTTCATCTTCCAACTTTAGTTGAGATTTTCTGGATCTGTATAGTGAATAGATTGCGAAGCAGGCTACCGCTGCTCCGCCGACCATGAAAACAAAGGGAACTGCATTAAGTCCGCCAAAAATGTAATTGCGGTTAATCTTAGGTACAATCGCGACTACAATTGCCATACCCAGAATTAGTACAGTCCCTGAAGCGACTAAGATTAAAGTAGCTTCCTTAACTACGTATGCCTTTTGCAACCCGAAAACCGTGCCTGCAAGTATTAAACCCGGGACTCCAGAAATGGAAATAATTTGAATCAATACTCCCAGTGGATCTACATATATTGCTGGGCCCTTTGCATCAGGTCCCACTAGAAACAAATAGAAAGATATCATTAATGCTGAGAACATAACCGTCATGCCCAGAGATCCAAGTGATACCCATGTCTCCAACTTCAGCATACTTTTATAGCAACCTTATTACGAGGTATAGTTAATAAATAAATCATGTATCTACGTAATACCGACTAGCCCTGCTAGCTCTTTTCTACATGCTGAACCTAGTATTTCGGCTGATTTTTCTGGCCTGATATTACTAAGATAAACCCCGAATCCGCGTTCCAAACCAGTCCAGGTCTTTAGTTGCGGATAAATCTCAATATGCCAATGTATTTGGCGACTATTTTTCTTTTCAGGTGATAAATGAAAGACCAGGTTAAAAGCCGTTTCGTCTAATGCTTTGGACATTCCGCCCAAAGTTGATCTCAGCATAAGAGCTAAGTCGCCGATTTCCTTTTGTGTGATCCTTGAGAATGTTGTGGTATGCCGTTTTGGATATATCCAAAACTCATATGGATATGTCGGTGCCCAGGGGCAGAAGGCGAGGAAGCTGTCTGTAGATAATATTTGTCGCGGCCCAATGGATTCCATAGATATTATGTTGCACGCAGGACAATTTCCGTTTTCGTTTATGTATCTGTGTGATGCATTAGCTTCCAATTCTATAGTAGGAGGAATGCCTGAGAAAGTTACAATATTTAAATGGGGATGATTGATTGTACTGCCTGCAGTCTGTCCGCTGTCTATGTAAATAGAAACATATGTAACGCTTTTTTGCGTATACAACCATCTGACTCTATCTTGGATAACTAGAAGAACATTGCCCCATTGCTCGACTGAAATATGCGATAAATTTTGATTATGTTCAGGACAAGCTACAACTATTTGATGATATCCATAAGCTGGTTCACTATACATAGGCTTGTCCGAATAACTAGATGCAGGAGTTGTATTGACTGCAGGAGTACTGCTTGGAAATACTCTTACACACCAATCTTCGACCAGATTTTCTTCACTGTCTGATAAACGTTGTAGCATACTGTCTTTTGCTACTAGCGCAAGGATTGCAGGTTCTGTCATTGATTCGTTCCCTGGACAATATGGGCATTTGTCATCAAAAACTTTTTTGTACGGATGGTCTCCTTCAGATATTTTTGGTACTATTACAAATTTATCCAGTACATAGTCCTTTCGCAGATCAGCCAAACTATTTATCCCTCAGTCCCAAAACATCGTACAAGTCTCCTTAAATAAAGATTCTGTATGCCACGGGCAAACGAATCATTATACTAAGTCTAAAATTTCATAAATGCTCCTCCATATCATTAGCTAAAGTACAATATTGTAAATCAATGAAAATCGTTAAATCTTGTTAGAACATACATAATAACGGTTCATGCGTTATAGATCGATAGACAACACTACAATCAATCGTCTTCGCGGATTCATTGATATGCTCAATAATGAAGCAGAGAATGGATCTGTAGTTGTAGTCGAAGGCAAGAGAGATGTTGAGGCCCTTATGCGCATAGGGTTTAACGGAAATGTTACCACGTTTAACCGTTTTAAAGGAATAGCAGATTTTGTTGATAATCAGCATCTATTTAGCAAGAAAATAATTTTGCTGTTAGATATGGACAGGACAGGAAAATATCTCACTAGCAGACTTGTATCACAGTTGCAGCATCAGGGAAGCAATGTTAGTCTTTTCTATAAAAAAACCTTGGCCAAAATTACTAATGGAAAGATCAGACATGTTGAAGAGCTAGTTGTATATGCACCCTATGTGTCGGGACTTGGCAGTGCAATGGGAAGGAGGGATCTATATTTTTATATATGACGATTGTGAACCAGGATATCTTTGGCAAGAGGGTTTAATTATAAAGCCAGATAATGGTTACAGGTGTCAAAGCACTTATATTCAAGCCACCCCACCTTACTTTTACTTAATAGTAATACGAGGTTATGAAATTGCCTAGCACGGGTATTGTTAAATATCATGTTAAATTAAAATTCGAAGTTGACGGCTTGGTAGAAAAGGCAGATATAATTGGTGCAATTTTTGGACAGACAGAGGGTCTTCTTGGGCCCGAGATGAATCTTAATGAACTACAGAAAGTATCCAAAGTCGGGAGAATAGAGGTTAATGTAGACACCAAGTCCAATACAGCAAAGGGTGACGCTTTGATACCTATGAGCACGGATATATCAACCGCGGCGTTGATCGCTGCTGCGATAGAAAGCATCGACAAGGTTGGCCCATTTCAGGCGCGATTTGGACTTGTTGGTATAGATGATATTAGAGCAATAAAGAAGAAAGTAATTGTAGATCGGGCGAAGAAGATTGTACAGGAATGGGCTACCAAGACAATTAGCGAGGGAGAAGAAATGCTTAAGGATGTCTACGATGCTAGCAAACCCGGTAAGCTTACAGCATTTGGCAAGGCTCAACTCGCGTGCGGTACAGGTGTATTTGATTCCGACTGGATAATTCTTGTGGAGGGTCGTGCCGATGTTATTAATCTTTTGCGCGCAGGTTTTGATAACGCAATAGCAATTGAGGGAGCAAAGATTGACGAAACCGTCACCAAACTGACAGAAGGGAAGCGGGTGGTTGCATTTCTTGACGGCGACAGAGCCGGCGACTTGATATTGAAGGAATTGCAAGGTTTAGTAAAAATCGACAGAATATTGAGAGCACCCGCGGGTAGAGAAGTCGAAGAATGTACTCCACTCGAGATTGCTGAGATCTTAAGGGAAACAACCCCGTACGTCGCCTCGAGCACACAACACGGACAGCCATTCCAACATTCGCAACAGCACTCAGAAACTAGACAACTAAGTAAACGGGAGAAGCAAGAGCAGCTAACAGAAATACAGCAGCAGACGCAGATTGCATCGAGCAGTGGTGATGGATTACAGGAGGAGGACAACGCAGGCATTCTTTCAGCAGTGCGAGAGGTATATCCCCAAATTAATGAGACGCTCGAAGCCGTCTTATTAGATAGTTCAATGAGAACGTTGCTTAAGATTCCTGTTTCGGACGTGGTAAAAAAGCTTAACATAACGGAAGGCGCCACTCTACTCGTGCTTGATGGTATAGTTACGCAACGGCTTGTCGAAGCTGCAGACAAAGCAGGCATTCAATATATTGTAGGTCACAGAACAGCAGAATTAAAAAAGCCTACTGATGTAAGAATTAGAACCTTCGAAGATATGGGTGTAATTAACTAATTAAAAATGCCAGAGATCAAGTTGCAGCATATACTTACTATGACTAAGCTGTTGCAACATGGTGCGAAATATAATTTCATACAATTGACTACAACTGATTTAGGCAAGTTCATAAACAGATCTCAACAGGCGGCGTCAAGACACCTACTCGATTTAGAAAGCGCAGGTTATATTGAACGTCTCAAGAAGGGCCACAAATTCGGAGTTAAGCTTACCGATAAAGGGTACTCTCAAATTGAGATTCTGTTTTCCGCATTAAAATATGCAATAGAATCTACGCCCTTTACAATTGAATTTAAAGGAACAATAGTGTCGGGTATGGGGGAAGGTGCATACTACATGTCACTAGATGGATATAAGAAACAATTCAAGGAAAAATTAGGCTATGAGCCATATCCAGGAACTCTAAACGTGAAACTTGTCGATCGAATTTCCATGAATTCCAGACGTGAAATAGACAGGTATCCATCGATTTTCATCAATGGTTTTAGTGACAAGTCACGAACTTACGGATGGGCGAAATGTTATAAAGCAGACATTAATGGCGGCGTCCTCAATGATGCTGCAGTTCTTGTACTAGAAAGAACACATTATGACGATACCATGCTTGAAGTGATTGCTCCCGTCTCACTCAAAGAGACGATGGGGATCAAGAATGGCGATGAAATAAGCGTACGAATACACGTCAACAGTAACTCTGAAAAGCAATAGAATGGAATAGACTATATTCGATACAATGAGTCACCAAGCTCGTTTTTTATATTCGAACTTTTTGTCCTCGGCATAGGCGTGTTAAGTCTTATCACTCGGACATTTAATTTCCTTGTCTGGCAGTTATAAGCTACATCCTTTTCACTATGGGCTTGGTCATAACCTAATGCTATGATGTCTGGCCTTACATATTCTACTGTGTCATATAACGTTCCTTCTTTTCCAATGATAGCCAGGTCTACAAAGCTCAAGGATGAAACCAGCTCTCGACGCATATTTTCATCATGATAGATTTTCCGTTCTTTGTTAATTGTCATTGCTGTAGAGGTTCTTGCTACCACAACTACAAGTACATCGCCGTGCGATTTTGCCGCTTTCAGTGTGTGTATATGTCCTGGATGTATCAAATCAAATACTCCTCCAACAAGCACAACTCTTAATGCATCTCTGCCAATAAATGTGAGCTTCAATTCATCGCTTCCTTCTATAAAGCCATGCTCTTTCAGCATACAGATCCTGGATTCGTAGAACTGCTTTTCCACTAACATTTTGGCTTCCAGATGTTTGAGTGGTGAAATTTTAGGATCTAAATTACTTATTAATAATGATGCAAGGATTGCTTTGTCGGTTGGGTGCATGGCATATCAAATTTACTTTTTGTTGCAATTGGAATATATTATTGCAGACAAAATTAACATATTAATTAGAATAAGGCGCTGTGACAGTTGAGCTAAATCTCTGTTTGTGTCGCCTGGGGAGAGGCAAGTGACGTCTACAGTTCTAAATGTATGCATGCCAGACAGGAAGTAATTACATTTGATAAACTTTTAGGTCAAATGACCCATGTGTAAATATTAAGATCGCTTTCAGGATAGATATCCTTCTAAACAAATGATGCTTACATTATGGCTATAATAATGTTGTGCTACCAATTACATTCAAATATTAGAATTTTGGATGCAACGGTTGTTTTCTTACACATTAATGTGTTTTCGTTTTGATTCAACTTCCATATAATCTTCATCGGAACCTCTGATACAATTTGTCGAGACTGTCTTCAAGGATTGGAACTGTATAGCCCCCTCCGGAACTTTGCCCATTTCTTGCATCGATTCTAATTGCTTTTCCATCTGCTTCATATGTTCTTCACATACGACTCCTATCATATATTGATCATTTTTATCATTAACAGAAACGATGAATGATGGCGAACGGCCACAAGCATCGCCATTTATTATTAATGAACATCGTTGGGGCAGCAGCACTACAGATCCAAAGTTTACATGTAATATAAGACTTGCAATTCAAAAATACAAAATGGAGAACTGAATATGAACTAGTCCATATATAACAGAATATGGATGCGTAATAATAGCGAATCATCATAGTACAAAAACAATGGATTATACCACTGATTATTTGTGGGACATTTAATCATTGCATGCATATTTACGCAAAGCAACTATCAAAGGACGTTCAATCCCGTGAACAGGTCAGCTTTATTCTCATCATCTTCAAAATATTTACTATATAGATCAGTGAACTTTTGTCGTTCACATCGTTGGTTTGTCTGATATTCATCTTCATCGAAAAAGGCAGACCCCAAGGAGGTTATATACCTGGGATACATCCATTTTTGCAGTCTTTGCTTCTTTACACAGTTTTACAAAATCCCATATGCCGAATCAAAATCCATTACCATCTCAAACCATATTATAAAAGCCGCATTTAAAACAAAAATAGCCTATTACCACCTTGTAGACCATGTTACCAGCATGTTTTCATGTGTGGTCTCTTTGTTATCTTGTATTATCTTAACATTGTCATCTATTATCGCCTGTACCCATCCGTTATCATGGAATTTTGGCTGAACTCAAAATAGGAGGTTATTTACGAATGGCACATTGTCTTAAAATTTTATTAATTATTTAATAATTAATTGAATAGGAAACCATTAAGATACGCCTAAAATGCACCCTAGAATGCATCGTCATTAGATATTATGTAAAAAAAGGAACGGTAGATCTTCTCACCAGGATAGACCTAAATGGACAATACTACCCTGCCCGTTAGTGTTTTAGATTGGATTTCGGCATCTCCAGTTGTATCTATTTTTGCGCAGAAAGAAAAAGCCATGAATAATCCTCCCAATAAAGTGTCTAGCTGGAATCGCATTTATAGTTCAATGTTATCTAAGATATCCAATATAGCAGATAAAGAGCAGTTTTTTGCTAATATGGTTGATTGCCCGCTCTTCCTATTACTTTATACATGTAATAAAATAAAGAATGCATCAATTATATTTTATAATTGTTGATACATTCGTCGAATGTACTATTATTATACTATTGTTACTCGGCTGGTCTGATGAGGCTATGGCTTAAAATTAATGACCTATTTTTTGAAAAATTTACATCTGCTGTCAATACAAGTATAAAGTTAACCTGGCAAAGGCAAAAAATTTTAGCCTCAAGTTTAATAATGGTATCTATTGCATGGCTCCTTGAACTTCGAAAGGGATCTTTGGGCTGTACAACTTTTCCTCTAGTATGTAGTGATGGCTGACAACAATCGGTTATTCGCGAATTCTGCTTTACTTAGACCAAGTGGAATTTGGATCCGCCTGCTATTTCTTTTTCTTTGCTGAAACTATAGATACCACGTCTCTATCTTTAAGCTGATAGGTAGTCGGTAATCTAAGACCATCCCGAACATCTATCGCATAAAGCAATCCCTTAACTAAGTCGCTATGGATATCTTTTGCAAGGTTTTCAATTGTAGAACCAGATTTCATCAAATACACATCAGGTAAGATGTTACCGTGCTTATCTGCAAGCCTATTTGCATCTGCCACAGGATAAACGGCATTCATTCTGAGTAATTTGAATACTGCTACATTGATAGCAAATTGAACACCTGTGCGCATATATTCTCCAAGTATATCTTTTCTTATGAAATTAAGTGCCCATTTCTGCTTATCATTTAGCAATATCTGATCCTTTATTTCAAATCTTTCGTCGCCTGCAATGTACTGAATCAGGCCACGACTTTCTGCTCGTCTTAGAGTAAGTTCGGCATCTGCACTACATGGGACAGTTATCATATTTTTATACTGCTCCCGTATTCTACGAAAATTCTCTGCGGCAGTAGGCAAATCCACTTTATTTGCAACAATTAGGGTTGGTTTAGATATTTCCCTAAGGCTCCAACAAAAATTCTTCGCTCTTTCCAATCCAAAGTCATCAAATGCACTTTCAGACAAATTGTTATCATCCAAAGCGAACCTCACATGCTCTTCCCTTACTCCAATCCCTCGGAACACGTCTGTGATAGCGGTAATCATATCTGTACCTGAATTCACCGCCCTTGATATTTTGTCATGATTCCCTTCAAAGAGCTTCAGATACCACATAACCAATTCCTCTTCTATGTCCGCTATATCTGCTATGGGATCGCCGCTGCCTGCCTCTGCTATTTTCCCTGATGCGTCTATACTCGCTGATGCATCCACAATATGTAAGAGTACGTCAGATTGAGCGGCAACGGATAAGAATTGATTTCCCAGACCTTTCCCTTCCCAGGCACCTTTGATTAATCCGGGTAGATCAACGAGGTCTACAGGGATAAATCTCCAGCCATCAATACATCGCGAATTCTTTGGAGTGTCCTGGACATCGAACTCCCGATGAACACATAAAGTAATAGTATTAGCGTTGCCTTTTCGAGGTTCTTTAGTCGTAAATGGATAATTGGAAATTTCTGCTGTCTCGAGTGTAGCAGAATTAAAAAAGGTAGTCTTGCCAGTATTGGTCTTGCCAATCAACCCGATTTTGATCATATGTACAATAGTGAAATTTTGCGATCGTATTTATATCTCACTACAACCGCTGCGGAAAATTCTAATCAAGTCCTAAGTAAATTATTATTCTATTGAATATTTATTCTAAAGCATTCTTACCAAACCCGAGCTATCGGAGTGAAAAGATCATATTCATTTAAGTTTGCGCAATGCCATACTGAGCTCATCACTTCTCCATGCCATATTGTCGATCTCATCCCTACTGAAATCTGCTTCCCACTTATCCAAAATTGTTTTCAATATTTCAGTAGCATTATAAAGCAATGCCCAATACGGATGATGTTCTGCGGTAGAATAAGATAACTCAAGAAGATCATATAAGCTCGACGTAGCCCTTTTAAGGCAATCCGTATCTTGGTCGTAAATTCTAATTATTCCCGAATCAGTGTCCGCAAGAACCTTGATAGCAATATCTTCTTCTCGATTTATATGATCGACTGTCGACATTATTTGTTCATAAAGTCTGTAGATTCTTTTTCCTTTATAAGACATAGTACCGAAATTTTATGCAGTGGTGTGCTTTATTTGCTTATGGCCCTTACACTCTTGGAATAAATATGCAACCTCTATACATACATACAAGAATAGCAATAATAGCAGCAGAACCGTGCTTCCAAATAAATATTTGATGTGCTTGTAAACCTCTTCAGTGATTTGCAGAAAAAGTCTATCGCAAATGTGACTCTACTCGAAAAACCAGACAAAAAGAATCCGAATTTTTTGGCCTAGAAAGGTCCAGGTCAGAAGCCTTGTTGTCATTCAAAAATCCATTACTAACTCTACTAGTTAGAAAAATAAATTTGGAGACACTGAGCTGAGCCCGATATACCCTTATAAATAAGCATAACTAGAATGCAAGCGTTATTGCACCTTGCGAGGCAGACTGTACGAGCGAAGAATACTTGGCTAAGACACCTTTTGTATAATGCGGTTTTATAGGTTTCCATTTTCTTTTCCTCCTATTTATCTCTGCCTTTGATAGAACCAGATCAATCTTGCCTTTGACAGTGTCGATAAGAATTTCGTCACCATCCTTTACTAGGGATATAGGCCCCCCGACCATTGCCTCAGGTGAAACATGACCTACCATGAGTCCTCTAGTTGCTCCAGAGAACCTGCCATCAGTCACCATCGCAATCTTTTCCCCTAGTCCCTGCCCGACTAGTGCGGCGGTAGCCGATAACATTTCCCTCATGCCCGGCCCCCCTTTTGGACCCTCGTATCTTATTACTACGACATCGCCTTCCACTATAAGTTTATCTGATATTGACTTAAAGGCGTCTTCTTCGGTGTCGAAAACTTTGGCTTTTCCAATAAACAGCATATTTTTTATACCGGCAATTTTAACCACCGCACCTTCTGGAGCAAGTGAACCATATAATATTCTCAACACGCCTTCTGCGTGAATCGGATCGTCAATTGATCTTACTATATTCTGATCATCCAATTCAGAAAGACTAAGTGATCTAATATTATTTTCCATAGTGTTACCTGTAACAGTCATTACATTACCGTGAAGTATTCCCCTAGATAACAACTTGTGCAAAATCACAGGAACACCTCCGACTTTATCTAGGTCTAACATAACGTAGAACCCACCAGGCCTCATGTTGGCAATATGTGGGACCTTCCTCCTAATCCTTTCAAAGTCTTTCATTTCTAAGTCGACACCTACTTCTCTTGCAATAGCTAGAAGATGCAAAACGGCATTAGTCGAACCTCCAATTGCATTTGCTATGGCAATTGCATTTTCGAAGGCTTCAAAAGTCATTATATCTTTTGGACGAATATTGTTTTCTATTAAACTTGAAATTGCTTTTCCTGTTTCATAGCAAATTTTGGATCTTTTGTCGCTTTCAGCAGGGGGTGAAGCACTTCCTGGCAATGACATTCCAAGTGCCTCGCTGATAGAAGACATAGTATTGGCAGTATACATACCAGCGCATGAACCAGCAGATGGACATGCCACATTTTCTAAGCTTATTAATTCTTCCAAAGTCATCTTACCTGTGTCATAAGTACCAACTGCTTCGTAGACATCTTGAATAGTTACGTCCTTACCATTCCAGTTTCCCGGCATAATTGTACCGCCGTATACGAATATACTAGGTAAGTTAAGTCGAGCCATAGCCATCAAACTCCCTGGCAAACTTTTATCACAACCAGAGATAGCAACCAGAGCATCGTACTGATGAGCCCTCATCATTATTTCGATTGAATCAGCAATGATCTCCCTGCTAACCAACGATGTCTTCATACCCTCATGACCCATGGCAATGGCGTCCGACACAGCAATTGCGGTAAATTCCCTCGGGGTACACCCTGAATTCTTTACTCCTTCTTTAGCCATTTGTGCAAGCTTACCGAGGTGGAGGTTACATGGAGTCGCCTCGTTGCATGTAGAAGAGACACCTACGAGTGGCCTTTCTAGATCAGTGTCGTTAAGTCCCATTGCCTTAAACATGGCCCTGTGGGGGGCTCTTGACGGGCCTTCAACTACTGTCCTACTTGGGAGTATCATAAGTTAATCAGCTTAACTTGGTTTATACAACCGCTTGTTCATATATATTTTCAGTTAATTTTAGCAATAGTTTTAGCCAAGAGATGTGTTCTAGCAGCATGCAAATAAATTGTACTGTTCGCTCAATAGTACACACTCTTCTAGCTAGTCTAATGTTGCAGTGATTTTTATCGCATCTAGTCCTTCTACCTTAAAAGTGGTTTCACACATTCCACATTCAGAATTACCGCTCGATAGATCATTGGCTGACACTTCTTCGTTTGCGTAGTCGCATTTTGGACATCGAAACGCGAAACTTACTTCAAAATTTTCTAACTCGATCGTTTCACCCATAATACACCATCAACCTCGCTTCGATATGTCAAAAACTCGTTACAAGAATATGTTTTGCAATGCCAGCGTGCCATTCCTATTAAAGAGTATAATAAAATATATAAAACTAATGCAGTCAAGGCGTTCTAAATAGTAAAATAGATTCGCAATCAATTATGTAAGATATTAGCGTATGTGTTAAGATATATATGTATTAGCCTTCTCTCCCATAGAACCGAAATTTCCGCTGGCCCACCAACACAGCGGCGAATACAGACGCTATCAACAAAATGACTACTCCACTAGGAAACTCTGGAACTACCACATATCCTCTTGCTATGCCATTACGTGTAAGATCTGGTGTCTGTCCTGCCTTGAGTAGTTGTTTAATCTCCAACTGTATTTGATAGATATCATTAGATGGAAAAGTAACTACTTGGGTATCAGTTGCATTTTTCGCTACCAAGCTTTGTTTGGTTATAACAGGATGGCTGTTTTTATCCAATATTGTCATATCGTATTTTACATCATTGCTTGATAATGGATTGGATGTAATAGGATCATAAAACGAAATATTTACAGTTGATTGTGTTTTTGGCTTAAGTGGATTTGGAGACCATGATATTGCGGCATGAATACCACCTGTATTTGTGACTAGATCAGAGGAAGTTGTAATTTGTTGTTGTTGATTTGCATTGGCACCAGGTGCAAGCAATACAAATCTCATTAATCCTTGATTATTATTATTATTATTACTGACGCTGGTAGTGCTACTGCGATTAGTAGTATTGCTATTGCCATTGACGGTACTGTTATCGCTATTGGCGCTAGTATTATTATTGTTGCTAGAGATCCCTTGTTGTTGCTCCTGTTCCTGTTGAGCGAGTTTTATAACATCATTTTTGTTTATAAGATAATGTACAACCATTGCATCAGGAAAAGAGAAAGGATCAATAGCTAATGAACGACCTGATAATGTTTGACCATTAACTGTCGCATTAAACTTAGGCGAATCTCCAAATCCTTTCCAAGATTTGGGAAGCCTCATCTCCTCATGAACGAAGATAGGCTGCTGCTGTATACGACTTAGATTCCAATTAAATGGCATTGTCCAAGAAAATGACTTCTTAGCTGGATCAAAATTAAGATTATTTATCTTGTCATAGTAGGAGATAAGTGTAGTATTATAGACCTGATTTTGATAATCCCATTTATTACGATAAACATCGCCTACGCTAAGGTATGAATCGAATTTAGGAGCATTTTCAGGTATGAATATGTTTCTATCATTATCAATTCCAAAAATTTCAATATGAAAGTGATACAATCCACCTTCTAACAATACCGGACCTTTAATGTTAACTGTTCCACCAGGATCAGCTACCCAAGCATTTTGGAATGGGTCCTGCTCACCGTATATCGTAAGAGTGCCATTAGAAGGTTGAACTTTCACTGTCAATAGCCCATTATGAGCATGAAAAAAGTCTCGTAAAAGTGGCTTTTGATTTATCGACGAGGATTCAGTCGCGCCTCTCGTGACTGTAATTTGATAAGTCACATGTTGAATAGTCTGATTGTTGTTTGCGTCAAATAACCTAAATTGCATATAAGCATCCTGCCTATTGTCAGTAGTTAAGATTGGTGGATTAACCTTGATAAAAAGACTAGCCTTCCGATTTCCTACACTTGCAGGAGGCAAGTTTTCTTGGGTTAAACCATCTGCATATGCATTTCGGAAGATACCATAAGCTCCGGTAGAGAAGAGCAGAACCTGAAAAACAAGGATTATGGCAAAACTATATACTAAAATATTCGTCCTTAGCATGTGTGTGCAGTAAAAGCCATTCTCTTCATCTGCTATTTATTTCTTAATGTGTCCTATGGTATAAATTAATCGAATTTAATCAAAATAATGCTTATGCCCTCAAAATACAGATCGGAGCGTCTTGTTATCATTACTCTTATTTCAGCAATTATGCTATTACTAGCATTTTTGGTTATGCAACGTACGCAACATGTCTTAGCAGTAGTGGAACATTCGTCATCATTTTCTCGCCCGAGTTTTTCGACATCCTCGTTGTTATCAATCGATCGAGTTGCGAATCCCTCATATAGTCATAATATGATGTCGTCGTCTTCTTTTATGAAAAACGCTCGAGCAAATCAGCGTTGTCAATTAGGCAAAAATTTCCCGCTGCATGCAATCAAAGCTGATGGATCTTAACTGATCAAGCTTTACAAGGGAATATAATGAATATCTTTGTATCAATATAATTAGATTCAGGCCACAAAACTTAATGTTAAACAGCAAAAGTCTGTTACAATAGATCAGGTGTTATCTATATTTGGAAGCGATAGCAATTTCAATAAAAATAAAGATTTCCCTTGATAAGAGAAGGTTCTAGGATTGGTCAACTAGAACGATCTATATCCAATGGCCAAGAGCATTTAGATTTGATTGAATTTTTTGCAAAAAAATACTCGCTATTGCAAATAAGTAGCAGCTAGGGAATTGTTATTTTAATCTATTTACCTCTAATTAACTCTAATTTAAGTTCAAGATTCACATATGATAGTAACGGACATATTGTAACAAATTATCATCTCATCGCTGGCAGCAAAAAGGTCGACCTTACTTTCATAGATGGAAACGCTTGCCAAGCTAGATTAATGGGTTCAGAGATTCTGCGACTATCGATGTAGGCGAATAATAGCCGCCATTAGTAATTGTATAGTTTCTATGACCTATATGAGATATGGCCTTGTTATAATCAAAACATTTTATTTTTCTTCAAAAATAACAAATCGATGAAACATTTTTTAACAAACTTAGAGCTTGAAATTAAGCTCGTGTCTTATATGCTTATAGTTTGATATTATGCTTGGCAAATACTTGAAAGGTGACATGAAGCTTAAATACAAAATCAACCACACCCGTGTAAGATATAACAACAAAACTGGAATGTATGAAACAGGATCACAAACGTTCGCTAGATATGACCAAGCCAAAGAGAATAGGTGGACATGTGAAAAATGTTTTAGCCGATTTGCTACATTGAAAAAATTAAAACAACACAAAATAGATTATCACGCATATTAGGTTCTATATAAAACAAGTCGTACAGCAGTTGTAATTGTAACTGGTTAATTTTAAGTACGTTGTCTAACCCACAAACCACAAGCGATTGTTACAATATTTCTAGTAGTCAAGACTATAATATGGAATAATACAATCGTAGAAAAGTTTTTAATAGTCAAATCTTATTCAATTTTTTCGATGAACAAGGTCGTTACAGTTGGCGTAGTGATGGGTGTTCTTCTTGCAGGGCTTATTTTTAGTCCTATTTTATTAGGAAAGTCTCCACAGCAAGCACAAGCACAAGCACAACCGCCTACAGGGAAAACTAAAAATGTTCTATTTGTAGCAAGTGAAAAGGAAGTACAGGTAGCACCGGATAATGCATTGCATCCCGGTGGTGTGAAATATAATGCCATGGTCTTTAATGGAACCATTCCTGGCCCAGTAGTTGCAATTGATCAGGGAGATACCTTGAATGTTACATTGAGGAATGATGGCAAATTGGTCCATAGTATGGACTTTCATGCAGGATTTGGCGCTGACAAGGCAAATTCAGGTCCAGTGAAACCAGGTGAATCAAAGACATGGCAATTACAGGGTGTATATCCAGGGGCATTCTTCTATCACTGCAGCGCTGATGCTCTTAATGGAATTTGGGAGCACATTGCTAACGGTATGTATGGTGGCATCATAGTACATCCAACAAACGAGAAGCCAGCGAAGGAATTCTATTTGGGCTTTGGGGAAATTTACAATACAAATGATCCCGGTTTGTTCCATGCTGTTAATAAAACAGGCTCATTTGACATAACTAAATTCGTCGCTGACCAACCAGATTTGGAGTTAACCAATGGTATGGCATTCAAATATGTACCAGCAATTGGCCAAGTTGTCAAACTTGAGCTTAACAAGAATGCAGAAGTCTTCAAGGTCAAGCCTGGCGAACTGACGAGATGGTATATTGTCAACGGAGGTCCCAATGATTTCCTTTCATGGCATTTCATCGGAGGAATAATGACTGTGCGTGACGGTACCAATGCTGATGGTAATGACTTCGGTACCATAGATAATCATGATGAAACATGGACTGTTCCACCAGGATCAGCATCAGTCTTCGAGTCTGTATTTCCATCAGCTGGTCTATATGTAGGTGTAACTCATTCCTTGGTAGGTGCCTTGAAGGGTGGAGCAATTGCGATATTGGCAGCTGACAATTCAACTGCTACTGACCATCCTGCCGGCACAATGGTTCCACCAAAAGGCAGTGAGTCTGCAGCTCTACCAGCATCCGCTAGTGGTAATATGACATCTGCTAACCAGACATCATCAGCAGGTGGCAGTAACCAAACGGGAGCCGGTGCTAACCAATCAGCAGCAGCTGGATAATATCTGCCAGAGTCTAAACTGCAAAAAACGGGCTAAGTTATTGTCAATGACTTAGCTCTTCACTTTTTTATTCTTAGGTATATATCTTTTAAAATAGTTTAAACAGAAGCATAAAAAACTAATTCCTAATTTTTGACTGCTTAGCTCCTAACTCCTTTAATCTGAATATTATGACTTTCTGGCGGTACAAAGAAGTCCACGAATACTGTTTTTCCGTTCATTTTGACT
>JBKPMK010000266.1:0-9955 GCA_046732115.1 Thermoproteota archaeon | reverse complement strand
ACTATTGGAGCATGAAAATAAATACTAAATGAGTGTTATTTTCACAGTAAAAATAACACATGCTATCTATTCCCTTTCATCTCAGTTACAATGCAAAGAAAGCATTAGTAAAAGGGATTGTTATAGGATTTGTTACTCTTATTGCATATTTAGTTATTGTTATTGTTACTACACCTAGTCTTCATCCCTTTCTAGCAATTAAAGCAGCATTTGCTATGAACTCCGTTATTATTTTTGGGATGGCAATTGGGATAGGATTGCAATTTTTCATATCAAGCTATAGAAAAGGACTAGGCTACTGTAAATTAGATAGTAAAAAAAGTAGTAGTGATGGTAGTAAGAGAGTTCTTACTGGATCTGCCATCAGGTCTAGCAGCGCTACTGCAATTAGCTCATTTTTCTCATTCTTTTCTTTGGTGCCACTCGGATGCTGTGGAAGCTGGCTTTTGATACTCTCGTTTCTGCCATCTATATTTGGAGGTTCTTTATCTATTGTTCTGATACATTACTCAAAGCCACTTTCTTACATGGGTTTAGCTATTGTGCTGGGATCGGCAGCGCTATCTGCTTTCAAACTTCAAAGAGAACTAAAGCAAGTGGAAAAAGCAAAAAAAGTCTTCAAAATATCGAAGAGCCGGAATCTAGGTTTTGTTCTTGAGCTATTTAACAATAAGAAATCAGCACTAGTTATTGCTACTTCGATAATAATAGTAATCAGCGTTATGATTGTTACAACGGTAAATAATGCGAGAACTAACAGTATCGATTTTTCTTCTTCTCCGTCTTCTAATGCCAATCTGCTAGGTAAAGGAAATTCCTTACCGTCATCATCACTTTTGATAGGTCAATCTAATGCGCAGAAAGAAGAACTACAAAAGCACATAAAACCACTCGATCAAATAGTTAGTGGTGGCCCACCTCCTGATGGTATTCCATCTATAGATAATCCAAAGTTTCTAACTGTGCAAGAGGCTGGCAAGAATTTCCTGTCAGATTCTGACCTTGTACTTGGTCTTAACATTAATGGTGACATTAGAGCATACCCTCTTTCAATTCTGGTATGGCATGAAATTGTGAATGATAAAGTGGGAGGAGTTCCAGTAGCTATAACTTATTGTCCACTATGTTTTACAAATCAAGTGTTTAATAGTACGATTGGTAGCCATCAGATACTACAATTTGGCACTTCAGGTAAATTATACAATAGTAACCTAGTAATGTATGATAGAACATCAAAGTCTCTTTGGAGTCAAGCTTTAGGACAAGCAATTGTTGGTAAGTATGCTGGCCAGAAATTGCGAAGGATTCCATTTGATATAGCATACTGGAAGGATTGGAAACAGCTATATCCAAATTCCAAAGTATTATCTAAAGATACGGGTTTTAGTAGACCTTATGGTGCGGATCCATATGGTGACTATTATACAAGCAATCAATTGTATTTTCCTGTATCTAATCATGATAATAGACTAGGGCTAAAAGAGAAAATAGTTGGACTTGATGATAGTGGAGGAGGGGCAGGAAAAGAACAATACAAAGCTTACAAACTGCAACAAATTGAGACTCAGAAGGTCATCAATGATGAAATTAATGGCAAACCAGTTACGCTATTTTCACTACATCCAGCTATGGTAAGAGCATATGATAGAATAATAGTAGGAGGGAAGGTATTGGAGTTTGAATCTTCAAACAATAAGATTACAGATAAGCAGACTGGAACTGAATGGAATTTTGATGGGGAGGCAGTTAATGGCATATTAAAAGGAAAGCACTTAACACGATTACCATTTGATGAAGGATTTTGGTTTGAGTGGGTAGCATTTCATCCTCAAACAGCGATATATTCTAGCTAAAATTTCTTTGTAAGTGCTATAGCCAAGGCGGATAAAAACAAAAATAACCATAGACTGGTGATATATACACATATAGCGCAAAAAACAGATATGGCTGTATAATTCTTGAGTCAATATGTATTAATTTCTACACGTTTACTGCACTGACATTTTTTGTGAATCTTCTTTTTTCTGGTCCTTTTTAAAATCTGATCTAACGATGCCTTTTTCTTCTAACGGTGTTTTAAGCCTTGTTACATCACGCTTGAAGAATAGATCTATGAACCAATCAGTCATTACTCTTAATTTCTTTTGTACTGTAGGTAGCATTGATAAATAATAGAAACGCCAAAAAAACCAAGCTGTAAATCCCTGTACTTTGTGTCCAAGTAAAATGCCAACACCATTCCTCCTGCCAATCACAGTCATTACACCCTTTGTTTTGTAATCAAACACCTTTTTCTTATGATTATGATGAGGATGATGTTGATGTTGTTCTGATTCTCTTATTTTAGAAAATATGTTATTTGCTACTATGTTCCCTTGTCTTAAGGCATGTTGTGCAGTTGGAGGACATGGATTTCCTGTATTAGGATCTATAATTGATGCGCAGTCTCCTAATGCAAAGACACTATCTTCATATCCTTGAGCTTCTAGAAAGTTATTGGTTATCATTCTACCATTACTATCATGTTTGCATTGAAGACTTGATATTAACAGGTCAGGCTTTGCACCACCCGCCCAGACTACTGTGTTACTTGATATCATATTCTCATTATCATTATTACTCAAACTAACTCTGTCTTGTGTAACTCCTATTAAACGTGTGTTCAACATGACTTGGACTCCACTCTCTGTTAGCTTTTGTAGAGCAAAGTCTGCCAGATCATCAGTTACTTCAGGTAGGATTCCTCTACCAGAGTTTACAAGTATTATTCTAACATCCTTTAGTTCTAAATTATGATAAAAATGTTTGATTGAGTCACGTACAAAGTCATTTAATTCACCAACAGTTTCAACACCACTAAACCCTCCTCCCACTACTACGAAGGTCATCAAACTCTTTCTTAGACTGCCGTCGTCATGTTCGAGATCTGCCTGCTCTAACATGTTTATAACGTGATTCCTTAATACTATGGCATCGCTTATGGTCTTTATAGTAAAAGCATTCCTAGCTACTTCACTCATACCAAAGAAGTTTGTCTCGCTTCCTAATGCCACAACAAGGTAATCATAATTCAATGTATGATTGCGCCATCCAATAGGATCGGTTTGTTTTCCTATTGCATGGGTTATTACTACTCGTTTATTTTTTAGATCTACCGATTCTATGTTGGCTTCATAAAATTTGGCTCTATTGCAAAAAGCTCTAACAGGAGTTACTATATTCCTTGTTTCTATCATACCTGAAGCTACTTCGGGAAGCATTGGTGTAAAGAGAAAGAAGTTATCCCTGCTTGCGAGTGTTATGTCTACGCTGACATCATTTTGGAAAGCTCTCTGAAGTTGAGTTAAAACTTTGATGCCTGCAAATCCACCTCCTAAAATTAGTATGTGCCTTTGCTGAATTGGTTTTGCTCCATGGACAAGTTCAACATGCTTTTGATACGAATCAATTCTAGAAAATGAGATATCGCATATATTACATCTATACCTACTACCAAACCTTACTGATAAAAGGGATGAAACCAATCCAAGAGTAACACCAAAAACCAGGTGAGTTATAATAGAACCAACCATTATAATCACAAAATTGTTGTTGTTTTTGTTTTTGCCTATAACCTCCTCGTAAGCCTCTCCAGATTGAGTCATATGAACGTTCATCTTCTTCATTGTATTAGCAATTTCTGGTGCTAAGACAAACTGATATACTGGTATAAAAAAGACTACAAATACTACTGAACCAGCAAAAAGGCCGTATAATATGCCGTTTGATAGTTTGCTTATATTTAGTAAACCAGTTTTATAAAGGAATATTCCTACTACTATTCCTATAGAAATGGCTGTTAGCATGTGAATTGCTATTCCTGCAATAACTGATCCAGAGGAGTAAACTCCAACCACATGTCCAAATGCTATCCATGTAAGGTAGTATGGCAAACCCATTTCAACTTCAAAAATTGCCTTTGGGATGACAAATGTTACTGCCCCTACTATAGCTCCTATGACAACAAAGAAAACTTCTCTTTTTAGTGAAAAATCAACTCTTATTTGTTTTGCTTCTGTGATTTTTCCCATTAATAATGAGCAATATAAGAAAGATAGTTAAATCTCTTTTTCCAAATTATATCCAGATAGTTCTATGATAAGAATAGCTCGCTTAAAATTCAAAATGCTTCTGTGAGGTAAGTTTTAACAAAAATAATATATGCTTATTACTTACTCTTGCCCTTCTTATTGGCTACTGTGTCTACTTCTAGTTGTTCAATCTATTTTTTATCTGTTAGTTTACTAATACTTTGGCATAAGAAAGTTGTAGGAATTCCATTATGATATATGTCTTCCACTTTCATACCATGAACTTTCATAGCATGTTCGGCACCATTTGTCAGAATCTCTTCTTCTGTTTCGCCTTTTATAACATAATCACAATCCAATCCTGTCTCACGACATAGGAGTGTTAACATATGCGTACACACATAGATTAAAAGGACCTATTAAACTTAAATATACAACAAACATCCTTCTGCTACTGTATCCTATTTACACTGAGGACTGCTTTCAGGGCACATTTGAAAAAATGGGTAATTGTGTTTTTTATTCACTCTACCTTTCAAACTTCTGCTATACTCTTATTTCTTTTATAAGTAACAACTGATATAATGGAAGTGTATATGTATAATAGTGAAAATCCTTTCTGTCAATGTTATCTCTGTGGATATATTATTAGTTAGCATACGCAGTAAACAATAAGAATATGGTCCAATTGGGAGAATATATTCAAATAATCAGTCCAGTCATATATGGAAGTGCATTAATTGTATCCATACTCCAATTCTCGGCAATGAAAAAAAGTATGTTTAGTCAAAGTGTACAGCAAACATATGCTACTACCACACAGGTCCTTTTTAATAATCTCAATAGCAAAGAATATCTACAAATGTCACAGGAAAGTCCGGTTGTATCTAAATATTACTCGTTAGTTGACAGTCCTCAACAATACTATGTCATAATTCAGTGCTTTGATATGCTAGAATTCATTTTCCGTCTTTACAATACAAAAATGATTGATTCAGAACTTTGGTTGCGATGGGAATCAACTGCCAAATCAATGATGACAATTCCAAAGTTTAAGAAGGTGTGGGATAAAACAAAGGATAGTCGCTCACATCGTTTCAGAGAACTTATCGATTCGCTTGCACTGGATCTCCAAAATGATTGACATAGAGTCCGAAGACGACATCAAAATCAAAAGCAAAAAAATAGCTACTAATGTATGCAAGGCTTTAGGGATATGGGATACTATTGGAAAGAAATGGTCGTTGCTGATTTTGCGACATCTAAGTGCTAATGACAATTTCCATTTTAATGAACTAAAGCGAGTACTAGGAATAAGTAGCAATGTGCTGGCAAAAAAACTTAAACAGTTAGAACAAGAAGGTCTTATTACGAGAAGAGCTGTTTATGATAATAGTCCATTAAGAGTAGAATACAAGATTACACCTTTAGCAAAGGAATTAGATGCCATTTTCATAGGCTTGGAGAAATGGATATCTAAATGGGAGTCACGTGATGAACTACGATATTGAGTAGTCAAGTAGCAATTCTGACTGCAAACCATATTTTAAATTAAATAAAAGTATGAGAAGTAGAATACTGCAGCAACCACTCTTTTGCTTTTCGAATCTCCTCCATTGTTAACTCATGGCCGCTCTCTTGCCAGCTAACTGAAACGTTGGCGCCTGCTTTTTTGAATAAGCCAAAAAGCTTCTCTGCCTCTTGTTTTGAAACTATTGGATCATATAGACCAGAAGACATGAAGATATGTTTCCTAGTCAGATCTGGCAATGTTTGTGGTACAAGTGGAACCATAGCACGAAAAAGAACAGCAGAAGAGACTATTTCTGGACGAAGCAATAGTATACTGGCTGCTATGTTTGCACCATTAGAATATCCTACAGCTATTACACGCTGCAAATCAAAGCCATAAGCTTTCGACGCATCAATTACAAAGTCTGCTAACTCATTTGTCCGGAATTTCAAATCTTCTGAATCAAAAACTCCTTCTGCTAGTCTGCGAAAGAATCGAGGTGCAATACCATTTTCTAATACTTTTCCTCTTGGACTCAGTATTGCTGCACTTTTATCTATCTCGTATGCCAACGGAATTAGATCTTCTTCATTTCCTCCAGTACCGTGAAGTAAGAGAAAAGTTGTAAACGTTTTTTCTTGTGTTGCTCGTTGTTTTACTCTCTCGTAGCCAGATACATCTTTTGGAGGTATAAAACGGTGGATGAAACTAAGATCGGTTTTAGTCTTGACCATTTTTACTTATGCCCCTTTTGATGAGATTGCTGCTGTTGTTCTTTGTTTAATGCCTGTTGTCTTTTTTCCTTTATAGGTAAAAGCACTGGCGGTAGAACTGCCTCAAGATCCTTACGCATAGGTTCGAGCCATTTAGGTAATGTCAAACGTGTTCCAAGTTCTTCTGCTTTTTCATCAACTATAAAGCCAGGAGGATTAGTAGCAATTTCAAAAAGCACTCCACCTGGTTCGTGAAAGTACACAGAATGAAAGTAGAGTCGGTCAATTACAGGAGTTGCATTTAGCCCAGCTTTGATTATATTTTTGCGCAACACTATTTGTTGTTCATCAGAAGGTGTACGCCATGCAACATGATGCACTGATCCAATTCCTATAGTGGCCTGCCATGTATGAGGAAGATAAAGAACATCAACAATATTGGCACCTCTTGCATTTTCTTCCTCTTCTTTTCGCTGATTAAGAGAGGATGATAATGTATTAGGAATTTCATATCGGAAGCGATTTCCATCTTGACTGGTAGGTACAAACCCAAGCTCATTTGTCAAAACAGAAGCAGTACGTTCATACCCTTCCTCTGACAGAGTCACAGAATAAAAACCTCTTATTGCGTGTTCAATAGGTATTGGACCTTCTTTCCATACATTGGCAGTTCTATTTTCAGCTGAGTTATGAGCTACAAGTTCTAGTTCTAGCCCATCTGGGTCAGAGAATGTTATTACTTGCTCGTTTTCAAATCGTTTATACGGTCCTCGAGCCTCTATTTTTTTATCTTTAAATCTATCAATCCAGTAGTCTATAGAATTCTCCGGGATAAGAAAAGATACTGCAGATACTTCACCTGTTCCTCTATGTCCCTTAGGTATATTTGGCCAATGAAAGAAAGTAAGGATTGTACCTGGGCGTCCTAATTTATCACCGTAATAAAGATGGTATGAAGTAGGGTCATCTTGATTTACTGTAAGTTTTACAAACCGAAGACCCAACACATCGATATAGAACTCAATATTTCTTTGAGGATCACTAGTTATAGCTGTAACATGATGTACACCTAAAACGTCTCTTTGACTATGATTTTTCTCTTTTACATTAGTTTTTTTAGCGACGTCCTGTGATTGTTCCAATGCTATTTTATTGTCCTCCAAATTATATTTTTGATCGTAAACCTTTCTGTCTGATAGTAATGGTTTTGGCATATATACAAAATATACCAATTTTACTATTTATATGAGGTAGTTATTTCAAACTAACTAGATTTTTAACTGTATAGTTGATTATTTCCAACTTATTACCATAGTTAAATAATGCTTTGAATAATTATCATATGTTTCTATAATGGTCACTAATCAAAGAAAGATTTTGGTAACAGGTGCAACAGGACAGCAAGGTGGTGCTTTAGCTAGATTATTGCTTCAAAAAAAACATACGGTATATGCTCTTACACGGAACAATCAATCAGCTGCAGCTCAGGACCTAAGAAATAAAGGAGCTAACATAGTTAAAGGGGACCTTGATGATTCTGATTCATTAAAGCATGTAGTAAAAGATGTAAACTCCATATTTCTAATGGGAACACCATTTGAAGATGGAACTGAAGGTGAAATTCGCAGAGGGAAATTGATGGCCGACATAGCCAAAGAGAACAGTGTCGAGCACCTAGTTTACAGTTCGGTTGCAAATGCTGATAAAAATACAAGCATTCCTCATTTTGAAAGCAAATACAAAATCGAGCAGCATATTAAAAACCTTGGAATTCCTCATACTATCGTTGGACCTACTTTTTTTATGGAAAACTTGCTTGGTCCAGGATTAGAGCAGGGTCAATTGGCTTTGCCTTTATCTCCATCCAGTATTTTACAACAAAGCGCTCTTCAAAATATCGCAGAATTCTCAGCTCTTGTTCTTGAACGTCGTAAACCATTTTTAGGAAAGAGGATAGATATTGCATCTGATGAAGTTACAGGAGAGCAAGCTGCTGAAGTTTTATCAAATGTATTAGGATACAAGATTAGATATGTACCGGTTCCATTAGAGCAAATCTATCAAGCAAATGAAGATATGGCTCGTATGTATGAATGGTATGAAAAAGTAGGAACTGGCATAGATATTTCAGCTCTTCATCAAGAATATCCTGAAGTCAACTGGCTTACCTTTAAAGATTGGACCAAATCAAGATTAAAATGAGAATACATAGACTTTACTTTCACTGCGCCATGGAAAATGTCTATAATAGGTGACAGCAACGGAAAAATATTACCTTCTGTAGCTAGTGTAGCAAGCGTCGAATTAAGGCAGTAGTAGTATCATCAATAATAAGGCGAAAGAGTGACCTATATCATAGCTAAAAATATGTATTATCCTTTTTTAAGAAAAATATATCCATGATCTGTTGTTATGTAGATGCGGCCTGCTTCAATATAATGTAATAACTCTCTGTCTACTATCTCTGCCATGATTCTTCTTAGCTGATCGTGAGATACCTGTGTTTGCTCCATAATATTTTGTTCTGTGCAGCCATCTGTACATATTTTTAATATTTCAGCTATTAGCTTATTGTGTATGTCATCTTCTCCTATCGAAGTCATGTTCTATATCATATCTGAGTTATTAGAATAATAAAAGACTATTTTTGTATCCAATGCATACCATAGTATAATGATAATAATGTTATGGGCTCTACAACAGCATTTACAGTAGATTCTCAAATTAGATATCAAAAGATATCGATACTTAGCATCAGCAACATCCTAAGATAAACTCTTTGTCATGTCACTAGATTAGAGCTTAACAAAATAAAGCTTTATCTCTTTCCGCTATCCTAGCAGATGTTGCTTTCGTTAACTCATTTTTGTGAATAAACTTCTGTTAGATAATCTTTTATCTCTCTTTAGCTTTCAATTTCACACCCACTAAAAATGGATATTTATAGGACTTAAGCTCCCATGCGCTGCCATTAGCATATGATCACCATCACAGATTGAACTGATGATGGCGCAGGTTACGGTATAATAGGTACCGTCATCACTGCAAACAACGCCTTCGGAAGTGGATCAAGAGTTCCTTGATAAACTGTTTCTTTTATACTATCTATTATGAAGTATTTACTAAACAACTCTCTTATCTCCCCTTGTGAAAATTTGTATGGACCTTCCTGCATAGGTTCCTTGTCGCTAAAGCATTTAAGAAATAATATCCCATTATCCTTCAGTATTTTTCTTATTTTGGTGATGTATCTTTGTCTGTCTGTTGGTAAGAGAACATGAAAACAGCCTCTATCGAAAATATAGTCAAATTGATTCTCTTTGAGATTGGAATTTAAAATATCATCTATTACAAAATTTTCACTAGCATAAACATTTCTTGCTCTTTTGATTGCAGCTTCAGACAAGTCAGAACCTGTAACATTGAATCCACGTTTAGCAAGCCATATAGCTTGAGTTGCTGGACCAGTACCAAGGTCAAGAAATTTGCCGTTTGTAATTTCTCTGCTATCAAATTCTTCTTCTAAATCAGAATCAAGATTTTCATTGTACCATGGCATAGTCTCTACCTTTTGGCTTTTGTATAATGTCTCCCAGTCAGGAAAGTCTTTAGACAACTAGGAAAATCTAGAATCTGCAAAGCATATTATACTTTTAAGA